>JBBQYE010000042.1:0-15331 GCA_038208945.1 Leptolyngbyales cyanobacterium
CGTTAAGCCCAGTTCGTGCATGGCGTAGAGAATGCGACGATGCACAGGCTTTAAGCCATCTCTGGCATCTGGCAGTGCCCGACCCACAATCACGCTCATCGCGTATTCCAGGTACGATCGCTGCATCTCGCCTCGGAGATCAGTGGGAACGATCCGTTCTGTGGGCATCTCCTGGGAGAAGGTCATAGGTCGAAAAACTCCGAAAATGCGAGCTTGGATTTGACGATCGACACAAAGGGCTAAAACGCAAGGTTTCAGCGCTGTAATTAGTGCCGATTATTACTAAAATTTTAACATATCCCGTCATTAGCCGGACGGCTGAGTATCATCAGAGACACAGAGTGTTCTCTGGGTTGAAAAATTCAATTCTAGTAGCTGAAATGCCGTTTGAAAAAGTTATTTTTAGGCGAGCGTTCGGTTCTGAGAAGAAAGCCTGGATTCCTCTGATATCAGTCTATTGATCGAGTTAGTAACGGTCTAGTATGGCGTTACTAATTTAGTCTGCGAGATTTAGTTGATTGTATTGTCTGATAATCGACCAATTCTAGAGTTTTAACAGTCACAATAGAAAGGATTTTTAGCTCTTACTTCAGCGATCGCTCGACTCAAACTTTATGACCTTCCCTATCATTTACTCCGATGGATTCTTGCTCCACGAAACGGGCTATTTTCACCCCGAAAAACCGGAGCGTTTGACCGTAATTCAGCAAGCGCTAAAAGCGGCACCTTGGGCAGATCAGTTGGACTGGCGAAAACCCACGCCCGTTGAGGAACGATCGCCGCTTGCGTTCATCGAGCAGGCACACGATCGCCGCTATATCGAAGCCCTCCGACAGTTGGCAAATCGCGGCGGAGGTCACATTGATGGCGATACGCCCGTGTCGCCGCGCAGCTTTGAGGTGGCACTGCTGGCAGTTAACGCCTGGATTGATGGCGTAAATTTAGCATTGACGACTGGAGAGCCAAGTTTTGTGTTAGCGCGACCGCCCGGACATCATGCCGTTCGTGATTTGGGCATGGGATTTTGTTTACTGAGCAATGCCGCGATCGCCGCTCTCTATGCCCTTGATCACGGCGCAAATCGCGTCGCTATTCTCGATTGGGATGTGCATCACGGCAATGGCACTCAAGCGATCGTCGAAACCAATCCCAACATCGCTTTTTGTTCGCTGCACGAGTCGCCCCAATATCCCGGTACAGGCAGCGCTACAGAGCGGGGATTGCACAACAATGTGCTAAATCTTCCAATGGAAGCGGGAAGCACGATCGCCGATTATCAGCCATTGTTTGAGTCAAAAATCATGCCATTTTTGACGGACTTCCAGCCCGATTTGTTAATCGTCAGTGCGGGATATGATGCCAACCACGATGACCCATTAGCCAACATTTCTCTCAAACCTCAGGACTATGGTGTGTTTGCAGATTATTGCCTGACGTTGACTCACAAAGTTGTGTTCGGGCTAGAGGGCGGCTATGACTTTAATGCACTATCGCGATCGGTGGTGGCAACGGTCGATCGTTGCCTCATTTACAGGTAGGTTTGGTAAACACACATTCTGCCAAGATACCAAAATCTAGCGTTGCCGAATGCAGAGATGAAATGCCCTCTTCACGCAGTGGGGCAAGCCCTCGCCAACCCTTCTCCCTGGGGAGCCAGAACTCTTATCCCCTCTCCTTTTGGGAGAGGGCTAGGGTGAGGGTCAATCGGAAGTTCACACATCAATTTAGCAACGCCAAAAATCGATCGCGATTGCTCCTGTGAGTCAGCTATCCTAGCGAACCGATCGTCATCCAAATCTGAAAGATCTCTCCTTGAGATAGACGTGTAAAATCAGAATTGTAATTAAGATAACGCCATTGGGTCAAAAATTTTGCAACACTTAAAAACACAATAGAACAAATAATATGCAGCTTCAAATTGAATGCAACAGTTCACCGTTTAAACAACAGCTTTGCTGTCTTTGCACGCACTCTTTTGAAACCAAAGAAGCCCAAGTGATTATCTGCAACGACCAGGGAACAGAATGTGGCGAAGTTTGCCCTGGGTGCATTGGTCAAGGCTTTAGCTGGATTAAAAATCAGTTTGAACAGTTAAATCAACCGCAAAAATCGCCGCGAACTCATTGGAGAAAGGTTCAAGAAGTTCCAATAAGCGCGTGAGGGCACAGGCAGAGGGGTCAGGCGCAATCCTGATATCCAAAACCCGTCCTTACTCGATCAAAATTAAATGGTTTTGAGCATCGACGATGACCTTTCCCTGTTGCTGAAGCTTACCCAAAAGACGCGTCACTGTGACTCTTGTTGTGCAGCAGGCACTGGCAAAATCCTGGTGAGTTAGCCGCACTCGCAGTCGAGTTCCCGTCTCAACGGGTTGTCCAATCTCCTGTTTGAGCATCGACAAGAGCCGATTGAGACGGTCTTGCACTCGAAGCTGACCATAGATCGCTAAAAAGCCTTCGGTTTGCCTGAGACGCTGATTGATCGATGGCAGCAGCGCTTGAGCGAGACGCGGCGATCGGACAATCTCGGTCAGCGGGATCGAGACGATTTGCACACTGGCGATCGCGATCGCTTGATAGGTTTGAAGTGAGGTAAAGCTAGACCCAAACACCATTCCATCGGTGGCTAACCCGACCAGCATTTCGTCGCCACTGTCTGATAGAGTCGTCAGCTTTACCATGCCGTGAGCGACGAGCCATAGAGCTTGATTGTCGAGCGGAATCGTTTCGCCTTTGGTGTAAGTCTGCAACGATCGGTCTTGAAACGGCGTATAGTCAGCTTGCTCTAATGAGGCTTGTGCCCGTTTGCGTTCGGTGATGTCGCGCACGAGCCAGCGCAAAACGGGCGCATCTTCAGGGTGACGAATTACATCAGCGGTGAGTATGGCATCAAACACTTCATTAGAGTGCCGTTGCAGTCGCACATAGGCATCGACGTGATCGCGCTGCGCGAGTTGCGAGAGTTTGGCTCGGAACAGAGACCGATCGTCGATCTCGACTACGCTAGTCAAAGGCTTGCCAACTAGAAATCGCTGCTGTCTGAGAAAAAGTGCGGCTGCGGCACGGTTGGCTTCTCGAATGTTGCCTCCGGAATCGGTAACGAGATAGGCATCAGGGGCAAACTCAAATAGATTTTGATAGCGTTGGCGCTCGGCTTCGGTGCGGTTGTGGGCTACCAGGAGTTCGTCATTTTGACGGGTTAGCTCCTCCATTGCAACCTGCAATTCTTCGGAGGCGACTCCTAACTCTTTTAGAGCAGCAGGCAACAATTCGGGGGCTGGAACGAGGGTTGCGTTGGCATGGTTGTAAAGAGTTGATAAACGCCCATACATCGTCTCAACTTGTTGACTCAAGAGATTGATGTTCATGTTTAACGGCTAAATTGTCAGTTCTGGTAGGATAAAAAACTCTAAATGATTCCACAATTCACCAAATTGAAGATCTCAATAATTCCCGTATTAGAGATCACACACTGACTTTACAGAGGCTTTCTGCAGGTGTCACAAATTGCTTATTTCTAAAGAGTGTAGTATGGATCTCCTGAAGGATTTGTGTAAATAAAAACCTCTAGAGGGTTTAGCTCTAGAGGTCGGACAGTTAAATGCTGATTGGTAGATACACAGTCGATTCTCTTGATTTCGGAAATCTGCGTAAATAAAATTAAGAGATTCAGTCTGGCGATCGAGAATGAATTCACCACCCCTGTAGAGACGTTCCACCGGAACGTCTTTCCACTCCCATCATGCCCCGTAGCGATCGAGGGTTGGTTTACCCGATGCCGTAGAGACGTTTCGATGAAACGTCTCTATGATTTGAATATTTGGGTGATGCGGGTCATGGCTTCATTCACGTTGTCACGGCTGTTAAATGCCGAAATGCGGAAATAACCCTCCCCGGCGGCACCAAACCCCGACCCTGGCGTACCGACGACATGAGTAGTGTGCAGCAGTTTGTCAAAGAAATCCCAGCTTGAGAGATTGTTGGGCGTTTTTAGCCACACATAAGGCGCGTTGGTTCCGCCATAGACTGCGATTCCGGCGGCGGTGAGCTGATTGCGAATAATAGCGGCGTTCTCCATATAGAAGCTGACCAATGCCTTAATTTGCGCCTGTCCTGCGTCAGAATAGACGGCTTCGGCTCCGCGCTGCACAATATAAGACACGCCGTTAAACTTGGTCGATTGGCGGCGATTCCACAGTTTCCAGAGTTCGACATCAGAGCCATCTGCGGCTTTAGCAGTGAGCGTTTTGGGCACCACCGTTAAGGCACATCGAGTCCCCGTGAAGCCTGCATTTTTAGAGAACGATCGGAACTCGATCGCACAATTCCGCGCTCCCTCAATCTCATAGATCGAATGAGGCAAATCGGGATCAGCAATAAACGCCTCGTAAGCCGCATCAAAGAAGATAATTGACCCGTGAGCGTTGGCATAATCGACCCACGCTTTTAAATGCTCTTTGGTTGCCGTGGCTCCGGTTGGATTGTTGGGGAAACAAAGATAAATTAAATCGACCTTCTGCGAGGGAATCTGCGCGGTGAAATTATTTTCTGCGGTGATTGGCAAATAGACAAACCCCTCATATTCGCCCTTCTCGTTGGCTTCGCCTGTGTGACCCGCCATCACATTGGTATCAACATAGACGGGATAGACGGGATCGGTAACGGCGATCGTGTTGTTATCACCAAAAATATCGAGAATGTTGCCAGAATCGCATTTAGAACCGTCGGATATAAAAATCTCAGACGCGTCAATGTCACAGCCGCGAGACTGAAAATCGTGGGCGGCAACTGCTTCGCGCAACCACTCATAGCCCTGCTCAGGACCATAGCCTTTAAAGAGCGCGCGATCGCCCATCTCTTCAACCGCTTTGATCATGGCATCCCGGCAAGCTTGAGGCAAAGGCTCGGTGACATCGCCAATGCCGAGACGAATGATTTTCGCGTCAGGATTTGCGGCAGCGAAAGCGTTGACCCGCCGACCAATTTCAGGAAACAGGTAGCCTGCTTTGAGCTTGAGATAGTTGTCGTTGATGGTTGCCATAGTCAGTGATAGAAACGAGGGTTGAATCCTCATTATTCCGCAGTCGGGCAGCAGGGGTGAAAAATGTTGTCTTTCCTCCCTTATAAAGGTGTTAACTCGTCGAAGAGTAAATATAGTGGGTTAAGTGAGTTTTATGGGTTCGGATCGGTCTCAGTTGTCCCTATAATTCTCTTCAACTTTCATTGATACGGTCTAGGAGACGCAAGTGTCAGGTAACAAACCTTCTCAACATGACCATTTCAGCATTATTGTGATCGGTGCCTCGGCTGGTGGAGTCGAGACGCTCACTCAACTGGTGAAACTGCTACCTCGTGAGTTAAATGCGGCTGTCTTGGTCGTGCTGCACTTTCCTAGCTATGGCATCAGTATGTTGCCGAGCATTCTCAGTCGAGCCGGAACGCTGCCCGCAAAACACCCCGAAGAGGGTGAAGCACTGCGATCGGGGCACATCTATGTCGCACCCCCTGACTATCATCTCGTCGTCGAGCCAGGGCAGGTTCGTCTCAGTCACGGTCCCAGAGAAAACGGACATCGACCTGCGATCAACCCGCTGTTTCGCAGTGCGGCAATGGCATATCAACAGCGAGTGATTGGGGTGATTCTGACTGGGCTGTTAGATGATGGCACCGCAGGGTTGGCAATGGTCAAGCAAAAAGGCGGAATTGCCATCGTCCAAGATCCTGAAGAGGCATTGTTTAACAGTATGCCGATGAGCGCGATCGCTAACGTTGCGGTTGACTATGTGTTGCCCGTGGCTGAAATTGCATCGGTGTTGGTGAAGCGATCAAACCATCAAACCTCCCATAGAGCGATCGATAACAAGCGCGACCCAGAAGCTGAAATCATTCAGCAAGACAAAGCTTTAGCCGAGCAAGGAGAGCCACAAAAAGAGCCGTCAATCTTCACCTGCCCCGACTGCGGCGGCGTAATGTGGGAACTCAACAAGGACGGCATATTGCGCTATCGCTGCCATGTTGGACATGTCTATTCGACCGATAGTTTAGCCGCCCAACAGTCTGATGCCGTAGAAGGTGCTTTATGGACAGCCATTCGCTCTCTTGAAGAACGAGCCAGTTTAGCCAGACGACTTGCCCATCACGCTCAAATGAACGATCGAACTTTATCTGCCAAGCAATTTATAGAGAAGGCAAATGATGCTGTCAAACACGCAAAAATGATTCGGCAGATCATCGCGGTCGACCAAGTTGTGATTGCGTTTGAGCCAGATACCTTAGAACCGATCGCATCGCCTCAAACCACCGAGTCCTCAAAAATCGACGAATAGACCTCCTGCACGAATCCTTCGCCCTCTCCCTAAGGAGAGGGAACAAGAGGTTTTAGCTCCCCTCTCCTTAGGGCTACCGTGTACACACAAGTCTTTCGACCAGTTATTGCTGAGACCCTCGCCCCCTAAATCCCCCATTCTGGGGGACTTTGAGATGAAACGAGATCTTAGAGGTCAAGCCATTTATCTGGTTCAAAGTCCCCCAATTTTGGGGGATTTAGGGGGCTGAAAGACCTGAAACGCAGCGACACAGACTTGTGTGTACAGGGTAGAACTTCGTGAGGAGGGCTGTCCAGATTCACGCAGGAGGTCTAATAAATCGTGATAGATTACTGCTTTAGCAAAGTGAACTGATTCCCCTTCATTAGACCTCCTGCCCAAGTTCTGAAAGCCCTTCAAATCTTCAACACTGGGAAGATTTGCGTTGAGTTCCTTTAGAAAAGCAAAGGGGCAGACGGTGACTTATGTAGGAGACTACACCATTTAGACCATAGCTGTTTCTAACGTGATGACTTCTCCCGAAACCGATTTGCAGTTTGAAGCGCTGCTCAACTATCTCAAGCGTAGCCGTGGGTTTGACTTTACGGGCTATAAGCGATCGAGCCTGAGCCGTCGAGTTCAAAAACGAATGCAGGCGATCAACATTGACAAATATGACGAATATCTTGACTATTTGCAGGTGCGCCCAGAAGAGTTTTTGCACCTGTTTAATACGCTGTTGATTAACGTCACAACTTTCTTTCGCGATCGCCCCTCTTGGGACTTTTTGAACAGCAAAATCTTGCCCCGCATCACTGCCCAAAAAGAGTCAGATGAGCCGATTCGCATCTGGAGTGCAGGCTGCGCGAGTGGCGAAGAGGCATATAGTCTGGCAATGGCTCTCGCCGACCTGCTAGGAGTCGAGCAGTTTCAGCAGCGAGTCAAAATTTATGCGACCGACGTAGATGAAGAAGCACTCTATCATGCACGTCAGGCGACCTATCAAGCAGGAGAAGTCGCAGATGTGCCGCCTGATTTTTTAGCGACTTATTTTGAGCCAGTCGAGGTCTCATCAAAAGATGATGAAGTGAGTCGCTATACGTTTCGCAAAGACTTGCGCCGTGCGGTGATTTTTGGTCGCCATGATTTGATTCAAGACGCGCCGATTTCTAAAGTTGACCTGCTGGTGTGTCGCAACACTCTGATGTATTTCAACGCCGAAACTCAAACAAAGATTTTGACGCGCTTTCACTTTGCTCTGCGCGATGGCGGCTATCTGTTTCTCGGCAAGGCAGAAATGCTGCTCAATAACGCCGCGATGTTTAGCTCCGTTGATTTACGCTATCGGGTGTTTGCAAAAATTGCCAACGTCACGCTGCGCGATCGCATGGCACTGATCAACCCAAAAAGCGGTGACACGATGACGACTCCGCTATCTAATCATGTGCGACTGCGAGAAGCGGCGTTTGACAACAGCCCCCTTGCGCGTATTGTGGTTGACCTCAATGGCAATCTTGCCTTAGCGAGTGAGCGGGCACGATCGCTGTTTAAAATTACGCCTCGCTACATTGGGCACCCCTTTCAAGACATAGAAATTTCTTATCGACCTGTCGAGCTGCGATCGTGCATCGAAGCGGTCTATCGCGATCAGCAAGTGGTCTCTGTGCGCGATGTCACCTGGCATCAGCCCAATGGTGAAAGCATGTATCTCGATATTCAGGTCGCTGTATTGACTGATGCAGCGGGCAATCGGCTGGGTGCCAACATTTCGTTTATCGACATGACTCGATATAAGCGAATGCAAGAAGAGTTAGAACACTCAAATCAAGCAGTCGAGATGGCGTATGAAGAATTGCAGACCACAAATGAAGAGTTAGAGACCACAAACGAGGAATTGCAGTCCACAAATGAAGAGTTAGAGACGATGAATGAAGAACTGCAATCTACGAATGAAGAATTGCAGACGGTGAATGATGAGCTTCAGCGACGCAGCGAAGATCTCAATCAGACCAATTATTCTTTAGAGTCGAGTCTTGCCAGTCTCAAAAGTGGCGTAGTGGTGCTCGATCGAGACTTGCGGGTGCAAATCTGGAACCACAAAACCGAGGACTATTGGGGAGTGAACGCAGACGAAACGATCGGGCAACACTTCTTAAATTTAGACATTGGGCTTCCGGTTGAGCAATTGCGTCTCTGCATTCGCAACTGCCTCCAAGGAATTGACCCCGTTAACGAGGTGACACTGACTGCAACTGATCGTCGCGGTCGATCGCTTCAGTGCCATGTGATGTGCACCCCGTTGATGGGAGACGAGCAAGACGTGCAAGGCGTAATTTTATTGATGGAAGCACAGCCAGAATAAGCCGCTCTGCTTGATCGTGGTGTTAACGCTGACACGATCGCTTCATCGACAACTGTGCTTTAGAGAGACGTGGTAAAGCCCGATCACCTCTATCCTACAGAGGGTTGAGAGCGGGCAAGTCTAACCTTGAATCTGAAATCAGCCGAGTCAATGCTTCCTCCTACTTAAGAGGTGCGATCGTGCAACCCGATCTCAAAACCGCTCCAAAAAGAATCGAGGTTCTCGACGTTCGGCAAGAACCTCAGCCCGATAATTGTCAACTAATTAAGCTGTCTACAAACCAGGGAGAAATTCAGGGGCGCTATTATCAGGCTGAACACGCCAAACTAGGAGCCATTTGGGTTGGCGGAATCAGCGGCGGCTGGGACAGTCCGGCAAACGGCTTATATCCTCAGTTGTGTCAAAAGCTTCGTGAATCACAGGTTTCGTCTCTTCGCGTCCGATATCGCTACTCAACTATTCTCAAAGAAGCCCTCTTAGACACCCTAACCGGAATCGCTTTTTTAGCTCAAGAAGAAGTCTCAGCGATCGCGCTAATTGGTCACTCGTTTGGCGGTGCTGTTGTGATTCAGGCTGCAATGCTGTCTCCACTGGTGCAGACGGTGATCACTCTGGCGAGTCAAAGTCATGGGGCAGATTTGGCGGCTCAACTGGCTCCTCAGTGCTCTTTACTATTGCTGCATGGCACAGACGATCAGATTCTCTCGCCCAATTGCTCACAATATATCTACGCGATCGCCCAAGAACCCAAGCGGCTCATTCTCTATCCCGGAGCGCGACACAGCTTAGATGAGGTGTCAGATCAAGTGTCTCAAGCCATCTGCGATTGGACGATCGAGCAACTTACTCCAAAACGGTAAGCTCCCAAATCTTCGATCGCGATCACCAAACTGAAAGACAATAATCAAACGTCTCTGTTTGAGTTGCTATGTCTCGATCGAGTTCTCTGCGCGATTACACACTGTCGCGAGTTTTGGTTGCCCCGCTAATGCTGTGGCTGATCACAACGCTGGTCTTTTTGCTGCTGCGAGCCACCCCCGGAGATCCGATCGATGCCCTATTAGGTCCTCGCGCCCCACAAGCGGCTAAAGAAGCTCTCCGCGCTCGGTTGGGGTTAGACAAGTCTCTGCTTTTTCAATATCTTGACTACATGGGTTCGCTGCTGCACTTAGATTTGGGCAAGTCACTCACCAGCAAAGAATCGGTTTGGGAGATTATCGGCAAATTTTTTCCGGCAACGGTCGAATTGGCGATCATCAGTATGGCGATCGCGCTTGTGGTCGGCATCACCGTTGGCATCATCTCAGCCTCTCGCCCCAATAGCGCGATCGATGCCGCAGGTCGGCTGTTTGGCATTATTACTTACTCAATCCCATTATTTTGGCTAGGAATGCTGTTACAGCTAGTCTTCTCAGTGCAACTCGGCTGGTTTCCATTGGGCACTCGATTTCCGGTCACTGTTCCTGCCCCCGAAGCAATCACTGGGCTTTACACGATCGACAGTTTACTACGAGGCAGTCTTAGCCAGTTTGTCATTGCGCTCTATTACTTAGCGTTGCCCTCCCTGACGTTAGGAGTTTTAGTTAGCAGCATTTTTGAACGCATCGTTCGCGTCAACCTCAAACAGACCTTAAAATCTGATTATGTAGAAGCGGCTAGAGCAAGAGGCATTCCCGAACAAAAGATTCTGATCAATCACGCGCTTAAGAACGCCATGATTCCAGTGATTACAATACTGGGGTTAACGCTAGCGGCAATGCTAGGAGGAGCGATTTTGACCGAAGTGACCTTCTCGTGGCCCGGACTCGCCAATCGACTTTATCGAGCGATCGCTCAACGCGACTACCCCACCGTGCAGGGAATCGTTGTATTTTTTGCGGCGATCGTGGCGTTAGCAAGCATCGCGATCGACCTTATCAACGCCTATATCGACCCCCGCATTCGCTACTAAAAGATAAGTTGGCGTTGCTGAATTGAGCTATCAAAAGCACAGATTTTGTCCTCACCCTAGCCCTCTCCCCAAGGAGAGGGAACAAAATTTCTGGCTCCCCTCTCCTTCGGGAGAGGGGTTGGCGAGGGCTTGCCTCACTTCGTGAGGAGGGCAATTCATACCCGCATTCGCTACTAAAGACAAGTTGAACATCTCGCACATAAAGATTGTGCTAAACAAGGGGCTTAAGCCCCTTGCCTGTCTAGGGTTCAGTTCTATCGGTTGTTAGCGCCACCTGGCAAGCACTCTACTGGAACCAGAGTCGCACTCTGATTAGAATAATTTGCCTGGTTAGGAGCAGAATAAGCACTGCTAGTCAGATTGTCTGAAGGCACTGCACTCTGCATAAATGACCCATTGTTTGTGCGATACGCCCGTAAGTTTAGGTTCGATTCTCCACCAGAGGTGCCCGCCGGACCATTGGTGCGAAACGGAATCGCGGCGTTGGGGTTCATAGCCGAGAACTGACCATCAACGCGCATTCCGTTTGAGTTGCGCGATTGATTCATTGAATACGAGGAACGATTTTGAGGAATCGTTGCTGTGTCATAGCTCGACTGCGAACGTTGCATTGACGACCCACTGTTTGCACCATTTGCCTGCAAGTTCAGATTTGACTCTCCGCCAGAGGTGCCTGCTGGATTGTTGTCACGAAATGGAATCGTCGCATTGGGGTTTTTAGCTGAAAACTGACCATCAACGCTCATTCCATTCGAGTTGTTCGACTGGTTCATCGCATTTGAAGAACGATTTTGAGGAATCGTTGCCGTGTCGTAGCTTGACTGTCTTGACCGCCCCGTCATCGAGGAGTTGTTAGCGCTAGACCCCTTGTCGATCGATCCCCCAATTCCTCCATTCACATAAGCTGAACAATTCACCGATCGCTGACTTTGATCAGAAGAGTTTGTCTGAGCCAAGACAGGCAGGGCAGAGACAGCAGATAGCCCGGTTGCGCCTAAAAGGGCAAACATCTGTTTGATTAAACGATCGTGGTTGAGTGATGTCATGAAAAACGCTCCAACAAACTAAAAATGTAGCTTCCTATACTTTTCAAGCTTAAGGAAAGAGATGAGGAGCGTTCTCTGTCATTGGGAACTGATGTAAGTCTTTCTCAAGTGAGATCTCAACCCAGTCTTAAAAAGTGCATAGATTCTAAAAATTCGCTCTCTGGCTGGAGGCAGAATAAACACTTTAGCGCTAAGGTATACTCCCTGATGAGATACTGGTAGCGATTCCAAAGCGCTTATCTGTAACGAATTAGCACTACTTTCTCGATCGTGAACTGGAGGCTGGCAATGCTGGAGTTATATCAATTTGAGATGTCTCACTATGCCGAGAAGATTCGGCTAATTTTAGACTACAAAGGTCTAGACTATCGTAAGGTCGAAGTGACTCCGGGTGTGGGTCAAATCGAGCTTTATCAACTGTCAGGTCAGCGTCAGGTGCCCGTTCTCAAAGACGGCAGTGAGGTCATCGCAGACTCGACCGCGATCGCGGACTATCTAGACAAAAGATATCCCGATAAGCCGATCATCCCGTCTGACCCCAAGCAAAAAGGGTTGTGTTTATTGATGGAGCAATGGGCAGATGAATCGATCGGACTCAACGCGCGCAAGGGGTTGATTGGCTCGATCGGCAGCAATCAAGCTTTTAGAACGGCGTTACTTCCCAACTCGGTTCCCGATGTTTTCAAGAATCTGGTGGGCGCAATTCCTCATGAGCTATTTGGCTTTCTAGGAATGGGAGTCGGGATGGGACCTGATGCCATCAAGGATGCCCAAGCCGCCCTTAAGCGTGACTTAACCGCCCTTTGCTTTATTCTGAGAGAGCAGCCTTATCTCATCGGAGACACGCCCACGCTAGCAGATTTTGCGGTCGCAGGTTTGACGATGTATGTCAAATTCCCCACGGGTTCTTATTTGAATATTCCTGAGTCGCTCAAAGGCAAAGGCATCTCTGGAATCGCAGATGTCGGCACTTTTGAGCCGTTCTTTACGTGGCGCGACAAGCTCTATGCTGACTTCCGCAAGTCTTCGCCCTTTGCGGCTTCTGCATCGGGTTCGCCTACGTCGATCGACATCGATTAATCCGTTATTCTGTGGGATAGGTATTGCGCCTGTCCCACTGCTAAACCAGCATGAAAGTCAAAAGCCTGACCCTACGATCGTTCCGTGGCATCGACAACCTAACGCTAGATTTCGATCCAAATGTCACTGTGCTGATTGGCAGCAATGGAGTCGGGAAAACAAGAATTCTCAACTGCCTTGCTACCCTTCTATCACACTTTGAGGGGGAGCTTTGCGACCGCTATATAAGTCTTGGAAGTCGCGGTCAACTCTTTCTTGAGTACGATGTCACAGATGGTTCGGAAAGGCTGAGTTGTGCAATCACTACCCTCTATGAATCAGAAGAAATAACTTGGTCTCTATCCTTTGAAATAGGAGAAGATAGAGCGGCTGGCAAACTGGCTCTTAATCTTGAAGAACTTAGAAAGGCTATCGAATTAGTCAAATCAAAGTTGACAGAATCAGTTAAGGCAAGCATACCCTTAATCACCTACTATCCGGTGAACCGTACAGTTGTTGAGACATCTCTAGATTCTTTAGACAAACAGCCTGAGAAGAAAATTACATTTACTCAATTAGCAGCCTACGACGAGACAATTAAGAGACAAGTTGCTTTTGAGGGATTCTTTACCTGGTTTAAGCAGCAAGAAGATCTAGAAAACGAGTTGAGGCTTCATGATGATTCATCCTATCGCGATCGCCACTTAGAAGCAGTCCGTAAAGCAATTCCTGAGTTTCTGCCTGGATTTTCAAATTTAAGAGTGCGTCGATCGCCCCTTCGCATGACCGTTCAAAAGCAAGGGCAAGAACTGATTGTTAATCAGCTTTCAGATGGTGAGAAATGTCTGTTAGCAATGGTGGGAGATTTGGCGCGGAGACTGGCGATCGCGAACCCCGGTCTCCCCGATCCCCTCCAAGGCGAAGGTGTTGTTCTAATCGATGAAATCGAATTACATCTTCATCCAGAATGGCAGCGTAGAATCATTCCATCTTTGACTCAGACCTTTCCCAATTGCCAGTTTATTATCACAACTCATTCACCTCAAATATTGGGTGAGATTCAAAATGGAATTGTTTATCGTCTGAGTCCATCACCGAAAGGAATCGTTGCTGAGAAGATGCAAACCTACGGCAGAGACAGCAATCAAATTCTTGAAGATGTCATGGATGTTTCAGAACGATCGCCGACCTTCAAAAATGATCTGCGTCGTCTATTTCGATTGATTGAAGATGGCAAGTTAGATGAAGCAAAAAGACTACAGCAAGAGCTTGAGAATTCGATCCAATACGACGAGCCAGAGTTTGCAAAATCTGATGCGTTAATTCGACGGAAAGAAGTTTTGGGACGATGAAGCACATCAGAAAAAACCAAGAACCGCAAAACTTCACAGATTGGAAAAAACGAGCTAATGAAGACTGGCAGCCCAATTGGAAGGAAAACTTTCAAGCTCCAGAAAAAACAGAAGTTCATGAGGCATTGCTGACCGAGCAAGGCTATATCTGCCGTTATTGCGGCAGACGCATCGACTACCAGAGCAGCCACATCGAACATTTCCAGCCTCGAAAACACTATTCAGAACTCGCCTTGGAATACACCAATCTCTTGGCATCCTGTCCTGGATATCCTGAAGACGAAGATCCTGAATTAGGCAGTCAGGCAACCCAAGCGCACTGTGGACAGAAGAAAGGAGCTTGGTACGATCGTGACCTCACTGTTTCACCGCTTATCGAAGATTGCGCTGACTATTTCAGATACACCAGAGATGGACAAATCATGCCAACTGAGATTCTGTCAGTGCAACCTGCTGCTAAAAAGACGATCGAGCAATTAGGTTTAAATTGCAGCAGTTTAGAAAGAGCCAGAAAGAGAGTCATTGAAGCAATTCCAGACAGTCTCACCCGTGAAGAAGCCCAGAAGCTAATTCAGGCATACGAACAACTCAACGAACAAGGAAAACACATCCGCTTTTGCGCGACGCTCGTTTACCGTTTTCGACAATCCACCTCCTAAAGCATAGAACGCCTGTATTGACCTCCTAAAATCGCGGTACGATAAACCAGAAGGTCGATCGAGGCTCTGTCATGAATCCAGAAAAACCATTAGGCTCTGTCATCCAAGGTTCGTTGAGCCAAGGGTTAGAAGTGCGCCTGCATCCCGATGTCTCGGTTGAAGAGATGCGAGTCGGCAAGTTTTTGGTCGTGCAGGGTGTACGATCGCGCTTTTTCTGTATGCTCACCGACGTGTCTCTCGGAACCAGCAGCCCTCGCATCGTGGCAAATCCTCCTGATCCGAGTAACACCTTTATGCAAGAAGTCCTCGCAGGCAGTGGGACGTATGGCACGATCGACCTCACTCCCATGCTGATGTTCACGCCCGAAGAGTCGATGAGCGAGGCGCAAGCCGCCAACAATGCCTCCAAGAAGAAATCAAAATCAAAAACCGCCGCCGCATCTTACGAACCCAACTCCAGTGCCAACATTGAACTGCTGCCCGTCAAGACTATTCCGAGTCACTTCAGTCAAGTGTTTGATGCCAGCGATCGAGACTTTCGCGCCGTCTTTGGCTGGGAAGATGACCCAACGCGGCGCAACTTTGCGATCGGACAACC
>JBBQYE010000043.1:0-15259 GCA_038208945.1 Leptolyngbyales cyanobacterium
CCGACAGCCCAGAGACGTTCCACCGAAACGTCTCTACCTAATTTTGCTGTTACCCACGATCGGGCGCATTCAAAAACAAAATTGGGAGTGGTGAAGAGCGATCGCGGATTTTTATAAAAAACATCCGGGTTTATCCCTCATTTTGGGAATAAAGGAATGGTAGATGCACCCTGATTATTCACCCCGGCTTCACGGCTGGGGTTTTTTGTTTTAAAGGCACTTGCCTATCGCATTGCGCCCATCGTGGTTTTCCATGCCAACTCTCGACAGAGCACGATAAGAGCGCGTTCTTCGGCATCTCGGAAGAGTTTTGACTCAATCAATTCTCGCAAAATCTGGTGAGTAAGCTGAGTCGAAAACGTGCCGCCACAGTGCAAGAGGTGACTGTAATAGCAGAACTGCGATCGGCGCTCCTGATTCAAATGAAACTGGTGAACTTCTGCGGATGTCATGGTTGACACAGGCGTATTGACCGGAACCACCACTCGCGGAATGCCCTGCACTCCATAGAATTCGCCATTGTGTTGGTCTAAACAGCCGACGAGAACGGTCCACAACAGAGTCCGAGTCTCGTTGATCAAATCTGGTGTGAAGAGCGGATCGGGTTCGCTCGATCGGCGAGGACCCATATTCATAAACATTGGGTTGAGCAATTGCGAATTGTAGACAATGCCGATCGCCCAATGACGTTCTTCGGTTTCGAGCTTAACGAAGGTGCCGAACCCATAGTCATCGGCTTTAGGGGCATCGATAAAATCCATCTCGTCATCCAACTGCACCACATAATCACAGTGGGAATTTGATTTGACTACTTTACCCAATCGCATAGTGGTTCCTCTCGCATTCACTGGAATTGTACAGTGGTAAGAGTTTTTGTACTACAAAATCTCAGTTTTGATGGCTTTGATTGAGTTCGATCGTTGGCGCATGGCGATCTCTGCTCAGACGCACGACACATACTGTAGGTAATATGTGTCGTGCAAGAATCTATAATCCGTACTGTCAGTGCAAGTAAGATAAAGCAGATGTTAAATAACCCTCTTTACGTCACGAGTTATGGGGCAGCACACGTTGGAGATTCCCTTGATTTGCTAGAGCAACTTGAGGCTGATTCAGTTGACCTAGTCATGACTTCTCCTCCCTTTGCTCTGCAACGCGAGAAAACTTATGGCAACGTTGATCAGCAAGCTTATGTAAATTGGCTTTTTGCGTTCTGCAAAAAAGTCCATCGGATTTTATCTCCCACCGGAAGCTTTGTGATCGATTTGGGGGGAGCTTATCAGAGCAAGCGTCCAGTACGATCGCTCTACAATTATCGAATCTTAATTAAGCTTTGTGATGAATTAGATTTCCGATTGGCTGAGGAGTTTTTTTGGCACAATCCCTCTAAACTGCCCTCTCCAATCGAATGGGTCAACAAGCGCAAGATTCGGGCTAAAGACTCTGTGAATACGGTCTGGTGGCTCTCAAAGACCGATTATCCAAAGGCAAATGTGAGTCAGGTCCTGGTTCCTTACTCCGATCGTATGAAGAAACTTCAGGAGAATCCTCAGAAATACTACAAACCTAAAGAACGCCCGTCGGGTCACAATATTGGTACAAGTTTTGCAACCGACAACGGCGGGGCGATTCCATCTAACCTTTTGCAAATTCCCAATACTGAAAGCAATTCTCGCTACCTTCAGCTATGCAAAGCAGCGGGTGTTGCTCCGCATCCTGCAAGATTCCCTCAAAAACTCCCGGCATTCTTCATCGACTTCTTGACAGAGCCAGGAGACATGGTGCTGGATATCTTTGCAGGTTCTAACACAACGGGATCTGCTGCTGAAGCTTGTCAGCGTCACTGGATAGCTTTTGAGAAGAGTCTTGAATACTTGTCAACTTCTGCCTTCAGATTCTTAGATCCAGCAGAAAGTAACACTCAAGCGATCACCCTTTTCAAGGAGCTTATTAAAGCCCAGAAAACAATTCAAATCACTTGCCCCGAACAGCTACAGCTAGTGACTTAGAAAAGATTTATTTGAGTTTCCTAACGATCGTCTCGTTGGTAAACTAATTCACCCCGTCGGATTAATCTCATGGGTAACTTGGGATTGTTAATCGAGCCTACATTGTCCAATTTTCTTTCCCATTCACCAAACTTCTCTTCAAGAATTCCAGGCGAAACTTTATAGATTTCAATGAGTTCTATGCTTTCATAAATGGCGATATACCAAGCTTTGACAGCTCTGTATTTAGCGAGAATATCTCGATTGAGATGATGATGAGTGGTGACTCCTGCATTTTTGTTGAGAGAGCGATTCAGCGTTTTTAACTCATATTCATTCCCTTCGGCATCGATCGCGTCATTTCCTTCTCTGCCAGGAGAACTCTTCAAACCCAAAAGAATTAATACCTGTAAAACTTTCCCTCCGTTGTCTTGGAAAATGTCAGTAATTTCATATTCTCTTGCAAGCTCTTGTAGCGCCCTAACCCCTTCAAATGCAGCTTGTAGTCTCTCTAGATCAGACTGACGTTCAGATTCTTTTTTGATCGGCTCTGCAACTGGCTCAACCTGCTCTGGGGGAACTGGAGAGGTAATTAGCGTGGTAATTAGATTGGCATCTTCGTCCGGTTGATCGACATTCATTAGCTGAGGGACAGACACATCTAACGCCTCAGCCAGCTTTAGAATCAATGCAAACGAGGGAGAGCGTTCACCGCGCTCAATAAAGCTAATGTGTTCGACTGACCTACCAATCAGTTCAGCAAACACCTCTTGAGTCATTTGCCTCTCCTGGCGAAGGATGCGAACTCTATTGCCGAAGCGACTTCTTGCGTCACTTGTCATACACTCAAAAACGCACTGGCTGTTTGTTTTGAACTATATGGGGGAGTACTTTGTCTGTACACGAACTAAAAGTGCGTATTTTATAGGTGTCTTGTTGAGGCTAGTTCTGAGGCAAACAAGTAATTCTGCTCATGAAGATGCTGCCAAGCTTTTTTCATGTGTTGGAGCTTCAGACGTTTCTCTGACTTTGGCTTCAGTTCTAGACTTTGGCAATTACTCCTTTAACATTCGCTGCCGCTTGCAAATCTTCTTGAATCACCTACTGTGCGATCGTAGGCAGAAAGTGGTGCACCTCTGTTTGTTCCCTTCCGATCGTCATTCATCCCTGACTAAGTGCCTCGAACCCCCTAACTTGTGCGGTAGAATCTAGGCTCAAGGATTCTGTATAAGTCACGACAAAACGCCATGAGTAAAGGGACGCTGTTTGATAAGGTTTGGGATGCACACACCGTCGGAATGCTTCCATCGGGGCAAACTCAGCTTTTTATTGGGTTGCATCTGATTCACGAAGTCACTAGCCCTCAGGCGTTTGCGATGCTGAGAGAACGTGGACTTAAAGTGTCGTTTCCAGAACGGACGATCGCCACCGTTGATCACATCGTCCCAACTGAAGATCAGTCGCGTCCTTATGCTGACTTGCTGGCAGAAGAAATGATGCAAGCCTTAGAAAAGAACTGTCAGGATAATGGCATCACGTTCTACAACGTCGGGTCGGGCAGTCAAGGAATTGTCCACGTCATTGCCCCCGAACAGGGATTGACTCAGCCCGGAATGACGATCGCCTGTGGAGACAGCCACACGTCAACTCACGGGGCATTTGGCGCGATCGCGTTTGGCATTGGCACCAGTCAAGTTCGAGATGTGCTTGCGTCGCAAACGCTATCACTCTCGAAGCTCAAAGTTCGCAAAATCGAGGTCAACGGCACTTTAAAGCCCGGAGTTTACGCCAAAGACGTAATTCTGCACATCATTCGTAAACTGGGCGTGAAGGGCGGCGTGGGCTACGCTCACGAGTTTGCCGGAACGACCTTTGAACAGATGAACATGGAAGAACGGATGACCGTTTGCAACATGGCGATCGAGGGCGGTGCGCGCTGTGGATATGTGAACCCCGATCGAGTCACTTATGATTATCTTCAAGGTCGCGATCTTGCTCCTAAAGGCGACGATTGGGACAAAGCGATCTCGTGGTGGAATAATATCCGCAGTGATGTAGATGCCGTTTACGATGATGTAATTGTGTTCGATGTGGCTGACATTGCTCCGACCGTTACCTGGGGCATTACTCCCGGTCAAGGCATTGCCGTTGATGAGTTTGTTCCTAGGCAGGATGGTATCGCAGAAGATGAGAGAGCGATCGCCGAAGAAGCGTATCTCTATATGGATCTGGCTCCGGGTCAACCAATCCAAGGCACGAAAGTTGATGTCTGTTTTGTTGGAAGCTGCACCAACGGCAGAATCAGCGATCTGCGAGAAGCCGCGAGGTTTGCTAAAGGACGACATGTTGCCAAAGGCGTAAAAGCCTTCATCGTCCCCGGCTCTGAACGAGTGAAGAAACAGGCAGAAGCGGAAGGTCTACATGAAGTTTTCTTAACCGCAGGCTTTGAATGGCGAGAAGCCGGATGCTCAATGTGCTTGGCGATGAACCCCGATAAGCTGCAAGGTCGGCAGATCAGTGCGTCTTCTTCAAACCGCAACTTTAAAGGTCGTCAAGGCTCATCGTCAGGGCGAACGCTGCTGATGAGTCCGGCGATGGTGGTGGCGGCGGCGGTGACAGGTCAAGTAACCGACGTGCGCGAGTTGATCTGAGATCAACCCTCACCTTAGCCCTCTCCCCAAGGAGAGGGGACAAGAGTTCTAGCTCCCTTCTCCTTGGGGATAAGGGCAATTCATAAACGTCAGGCGTTTACGAGCTTGACCCCAAATACTGCTGCGAACGCGATCGCGACCTCATGCCGCACCTGCTCCACTGTGATGGTCGGAACGAACTGCGCCAAACTGCCTACAGGTTTATCAGAAATGCCGCAGGGCACAATGCGATCGAACCCCTTCAAATCAGGACAGACGTTTAGCGCGAATCCGTGCATTGTGATCCAACGGCTGACCTTGATGCCGATCGCCGCCACTTTTTGCCCCTCAACCCAAACGCCCGTTAGACCGGGAATGCGCGTTCCTTCCAATCCATAAACGCCGACAGCTTGAATGATTACTTCTTCTAACTGCCGCAGAAACCAATGCAGATCTTTGCAGTAAACATTTAAGTTGAGAATTGGGTAGCCAACCAGTTGACCCGGACAGTGATAAGTGACTTCTCCCCCGCGCTCAATGCGGTGCAATTCATACTCACGTTGAGTCGAATCAAACTTAAGAAATTCTGTCGTTGCCCCCTGTCCTAATGTGTAGACAGGCGGATGTTCTAACAAAATCAGAACGTCTTTTAGAGCGGGATTGAGCTTACGATCGCTGACTAAACGCTTCTGCCATTCCCACGCCTCTAAATAAGCCATCAAGCCCCGGCTTTCGAGCAAACAGCAGCGCGTAGAAGCAAAGTCAAAAGATGTGGAGTTATTCACAAATTGCGATCAACCTGGCAGACAAACAACATAAACATTGACCTTATTAGCCCATTTTCTAGCTTGCGTTAGAGAACTGCAAAAATCAAGCGGGGATCACCGTAACTTTGGGACAGATCTGCTCAGAATCAGTCAAGAATTATCAAGGGATGCAAAACATTTTGAAGACGAGTGTTTGCCAGAATACTAAAGTGTTAATGTGAATCCATCACCCAAATCTTCAGGGGAGTAGCTTTATGAAGCTTGTCATTCACGGTAAAAACATCGAGATCACTGATGCAATTCGTGAGTATGTCAATCAAAAAATTGAGAAGGCGGTTAACCACTTTCAGACGCTTACCACTCAAGTAGATGTGCATTTGTCGGTCGCCCGTAACCCCCGCATCAATCCTCAACAAATCGCTGAGGTCACGATTTATGCCAATGGTTCAGTCGTTCGGGCTGAGGAGGGTAGCGACAGCCTCTACGCCAGCATTGACCTAGTTGCTGACAAGATTGCTCGACAGCTCCGCAAATATAAAGAGAAGCGCTCTGACAAACGCTACGAGGACACCCTCAAGCTCGAAGAACCCCTCAGCGAAACGCTTGTCGTATCAGAATTGCCGCTCGATCGCACTCCCGAACTCCCCGCTACGGTTGTGCGAACCAAATATTTCGCGATGCCGCCGATGACGGTCGAAGACGCGATGGAACAGCTAGAACTCGTTGACCACGATTTTTATATGTTTCGCAATGCTGAAACGGGTGAGATCAACGTGATCTACGATCGCAACCACGGAGGTTATGGGGTGATTCAACCTCGCAGCAACAACGGTCACACTCACTCCAACAGCAAAAACGGCAAAGCTAATCATTCTGCTTCAGAGCGAAAAAGCTCTACGGTTTAGCGAGTGAGTTGGGTCGGGGCGAGTGATGGAGTGAGAAAGACGATCATCGTCCCGGCTATTTTGATGGTTGACTTTAAGAAAGTTGTCTCTCTTCAAACCCGCTTTCTTAAAACAAACAGTTGTTTTAATTACATTCAAATTTTCTGTCTGATGATTCAGAGCTATCAGTTTAATCTCAACAGAACTGAAGATTGACTAACCTCTCCCTGACGATTTTGCCACGACTAATAATAGATCGCATCCAACAATCGAATGAGTACAATTCATATCGATTTCATGAATAAATGCGACAAATCACCCGATCGCCCGATGCGATAAAGACGTTCTACCGAAACGTCTCTACCCGATGTTGCAATGACCTTAGATGCTTTTGGGATCTACTTTCCTCATGGCTACCGTGCGATTTTGTAGAGCGATCGCGTCGTCTGGTTTTAGGGCTAACACCTTGTCATAGCTGTCAACGGCTTCTGCAAATCGTTTGAGGCTCACTAAGAGACTGCCTCGATTATTCCAGCCGCGAAAATCGGTTGGCTTGAGCGTCAAAGCGCGATCGTAACTGGCGATCGCGTCTTCTAACCGATTCAGCGTTTTGAGAACGACTCCCCGGTTATACCAGGCTTCATAATAGTCGGCGTTGAGTTGCACTGCTTGATCAAACTGAGCGAGTGCATCCTCATAGTCACCGAGTTTCATGCACGAGCAAGCCTGGTTATACCAGGTGGCAGCGTGATCTGGCTGCAAGTCCAGCACTTTTTGATAGCTCTCGATCGCGGCTTCGTGTCGATTGAGTTGTTTGAACGCGATGCCTCGATAAAACCAAGAATCTGCATCGTCTGCCTCGATCTCCAGAGCTTTCTCGTAGCTAGCAATGGCTGCTTCATAATCTCCCAAACACAATAGCGCATTGCCTCGATTGATCAGCGCGTCTTGATAATCGGGGCGTATCTCTAGGGATCGATTGAAGTGCGTCACCGCCCCCTCATAGCGATGGGTGACATAGAGCGTCACGCCCTGCATACACCAGGCATCCGCAAAAGTGGGCATCTGCTCTAGTGCTTTGCCAAACTGAGAAATCGCCTCGTCGTAGCATTTGATCGCAAACAGCGTCAAGCCTTGACTGTAGTGGGCGTGAGGATAATCAGACTTCAGTTTTACCAGTTGATTGAAGCTGGCGATCGCCGTCTCAAAATCTCTAGCGACATACGCTGCCCAACCCCTGCTATAGTGAAGATCAGGTGAATTGGGATGATAGACGATCGCACGCTCAAAGCAGGATATTGCGGCTTCGTGCTGCCCTAAGCTAATTAAGACGCTGCCTTTCTCGCTGAGAGCATCATAAAAATCGGGTTTGCGAGAAATTGCTTGGTCAAAGTAGCCGATCGCAGAGGCATAATCTCCGACCTGGCTAAAGTTTAATCCTTCTTGAAAAAGGCTTTCAGCAGTGGCATGTTCGGTCTGCATCATAGAGCGTCGATCGGGTTTCCCGTCAGTAGAAGTCTGGGTGTGAGTGCTTTAAATAAAGTACCCCGATCGGTCTTGACGATTGATATTTATTCGGTTTGGCAAACTTCTGGAGTTTAATGCACAGGTGCCCCGCCCGTTGGCTTGACTTTCTTGAGAAAGAGAACTGCAACGCCGCTCACCAGCAAAGCACAGGCAATGAAATAAAAGCAGTCATTAAATGCCATCACCGATGCCTCGCGACGAACTGTATTGGCGATCGCGGCGATCGCTTGGTTTTTAGCCGTTGCCAAGTCAGACCCCCGGCTGACAAAAAACTGCGTGTAGCGATTCATCGCTTCTTGAGTCGCAGGGCTATAGACAGAGACGGCTTCTCCGAGACGGTTGGAATGAAACTGTTCTCGATTGGTGAGCAGTGTGGCGATCGTCGCGATGCCAAATGAGCCGCCCAAATTTCGCATCATGTTAAATAAACCCGATGCAGATCCGGCTTGAGAAGGCGGCAAGCCTGCCGTGGCGATCGAGGAAATCGGCACCATAATCAACGGTTGCCCCGCCGCCCGAACCAACTGCGACCAGCGTAATTGGTCGATTCCAGATAGATTGGTTAACTCAGAGTTCATAAAGCAACTGGCTGCAAATAAACTGATTCCAATGCCAATCAAGATTCGCACGTCGATGCGCTGCATTAATTTGGGCACGAAAGGAATAATAAACAGTTGTGGAAAGCCAACCCACATGAGGACTTCCCCGATCTGCATCGCGCTATAGTCCTGGATTTGACCCAAATAGAGCGGCAGAATATAGACTGAGCCATAGAGTCCTAAACCCAACGACACGTTAATGATGCTAGCTAAACCAAAATTGCGTCCTTTAAGCAGTCGCAGATTGATAAACGGTTTTTTGCGCCTTAACTCAATCCAAAAAAAGATCGCTAGAAAAATAGATGCCGCGATCGCTAACTGAGCAATCAGATTTGAGCTAAACCAATCTTTACGACTGCCTTCTTCGAGCACAACTTGCAAAGAACCTAGCCCGATCGCCATTGCTGCAATTCCGCCCCAGTCGCCTTGTTTGAGCAGATTTAGCTGCATCGGACGAGCATCGATCGCATACCAAACTGCTGCGACTAGCAAAGCGCCTGGAACGATGTTTAGATAGAAGACATAATGCCAGCTAAAGTTTTCGGTTAACCAACCGCCAAACGTTGGACCAATTGAAGGTGCAAATGTAGCCGTGATTGCAAATAGTGCCAGTCCGATCGACTGTTTAGAGGGCGGTAATGTTGTCAACAATACCGTAAACGCCATTGGAATCAAGACACCTCCCGTAAATCCCTGCAACGCCCGAAACACAATCATTGATGGCAGGTTCCAAGCTGATGCACAGCACACCGAGAAGAACACAAATAGAATTGCATTTACTAACAGATAGCGGCGGATTGAAAATACTTGAGAGAGCCAACCTGTTAACGGAATGACAATAATTTCAGCAACTAGATAAGAGGTCGAGATCCACGAGCCTTCTTCGAGCGTTGCACCCAGAGCCGCCTGAATATCGCGCAGAGAGGAGTTGGTGATTTGAATATCAAGCACTGCCATAAACGCGCCTAGAACGGTGCCTAGCACGCCGATCCAGGTTTTAACAGAGACACGATCAGAGCTAGGTGGAGACATTGCCGAAGAACTGGTCACAGAAACCTCCTGTTAGTGATGCTCGGTTAGTAAACCCATGCGATCGTAGATGGGCAGAACAATCTCGCGCAGTGATGGAAACTGACGAGAGAAGTAGATCGAAGCCGCAATGCAAATCACTCCACTCATTACGAGCGTATAAGGAGCACCAATACGACTCGCGAGACTTCCAGCAAACAAATTGCCAAACGTCGCCATGCTGATAAACGCGATCGTATATAAACTCAAGACTCGTCCTCGCTTATCTTCTTCGACGATCGTTTGCAAAATCGTGTTGCTTGAGGTGGACTGCAAAATCAAGCTGCCTCCCAGCACAAACATGGCAATCAGAGACAGCCAGAGAACTTTAGAAAGCGCAAAGACAATCAGGGCGGCTCCAAAGACACTGGGTGCGATCATAATAAATTTGCCTAGACCGACGATCGTGCTGCGCGAACTTAGGTAAACGGCACTAACCAATGCCCCCAACCCAGAAGATGCCATCAAAAAGCCCAGCGTTTGAGGTCCGCCGTGGAGAATATTAGTCGCAAAGATGGGCGCTAACACGGTGTAGGGCATTCCTACCAGACTTACCAACCCAATCAGCAGCAGAATCGATCGAATCGGTGGAAACCCAAACGCATAGTCAAAGCCCTCTTTGAGTCGATGCAAAATCGTGTCTGACGAGGCGATCGGGTCAATCTTTCGAGGACGGATTCGCATCGCTAACAGTCCCGCAATCACCGCAACATAACTCACTCCATCGATCAAAAAGCACGTTGAAGCGCCGACTGATGCAATTACCAATCCCGCGATCGCAGGTCCAATCAACCGCGCCCCGCTAAACACTGAGGAATTGAGCGCGATCGCGTTACTCAGATTCTCTCGTCGCTCAACTAATTCGACCACAAACGTTTGACGGGTCGGCATATCGATCGCGTTGACGCAGCCTTGAAAGACACTCAAAACAATAATGTGCCAAATGTGAATCGTGCCGCTAAACGCCAATGCTGCCAATAACAGAGACTGGATCATTGACAGAATCTGAGTGACAATCAAAATTCGGTGGCGATTTAAACGATCGACCAACACCCCCGCAAACGGACTCAGCAAAAAATTAGGCAACTGCTGGGCAAATCCCACCACGCCCAGCAGCAGCGCCGAGTTTGTCAGGCTATAAACTAGCCAAATCACCGCTGTTTGCGTCATCCAAGTCCCGATCAGGGAGATGCCCTGTCCAGCAAAAATCAGACGATAATTTCGAGACGAAAAAGCGCGAAAAACGGGGCTGATTTTCTCCCTGATGTGCATAACGATCGCGGCTTAGTGATGAATTAAGAGATACCCTAGTATTCAAGACTTTCTCAGAGATAAATACCCCCTGAAGAATGAGACCTTAAACGAGAAAGGATGAATTAGCCCTCACCATTAAGTAGACAGACTTGATTAAACACAAAATGCCGGAGATGCCCTCACCCCAACCCTCTGCCGCAGGAGAGGGGGGCAGAATCTAGTTCCTCTTTTCCTTGGGGAGAAGGGGGTAGGGGATGAAGGTCTTCAGTTTAATTGTGCCTACCCTACTTACTGCACCGCAACGGTGACTTCTGCCGACATCCCAGGCGTGATCAACGACTCATAGCCTCGAATGCTATCGGCATCTAACGTCACTCTCACCGGAACTCGCTGAACGACCTTTGTAAAGTTGCCCGTCGCATTATCAGGAGGCAGCAGCGCAAACGATGCACCCGACGCAGGAGAGAGGCTCTCAATGCGACCTCTAAACGTCTGACTCGGAAACGCGTCAAGTTTCACCTCAGCCACTTGCCCCGATCGCATCTTCTCTAACTGCGTTTCTTTAAAGTTAGCAGTCACCCAATATTGGTTATCGACGATCGCCATCAACGGGTTACCAGGCTGAACCGATTGACCCACTTGAACGGTTTTGCGACCGACGCGACCTGCCACCGGAGCCGTAATATTCGTGTAAGAAAGCTGAAGGGCTGCATTTTTGAGAGCAACTTGCGCCTGGTTAATCGCTGACTGTGCGGTCTGATAGTCACTGCGGCTAACATCGGTTTGAACGCTTTTGGCTTGTGCCTCTTGCACGCTGCCTTGAGAAGAGTTCAACCCAGCTTGAGCAGTCGCAATCCCTTGTTGCGCTTGTGCCAATTTTGCCTGAGCTTGAGCAACGCCCTGATCAGCCCCAGCCTTTTGAGCGCGCGCTACCGCAGATGCCTGTTGAGCGGTATCGAGATCACGACGGGCGATCGCACCCTCCTTAAAAAGTTGCTGAAAACGAGCCAAGTCACTCTGAGCTTTTCTCAAGTTGGCATCGGCTTGAGCCACCTGCGCCTGAGCTTGAGGGATGCCTGACTGGGCTTCAGAGACTTGAGCTTGGGCACTGGCGATCGCGGCGACTGCCCCCCCGACTCCACCCTGAGCTTGAGTGCTGGCAGCCTGAGCGTTTTTAGAAGCGAGATCAATATTCACCTGAGCCGTGTTTGCCTTACGACGAGCCGATTCTAAGTCGGCTTGGGCTTGTTGAAGTTTGACCTGATAATCGCGAGGGTCAAGCTTTAAGAGAAGCTGTCCTACTTTGACTGTCTGGTTGTCATCGACTAAAACCTGATCAACCGTGCCCGAAATGCGTGAACTGATTTGGTGGATGTTGCCCGTCACCGTCGCATTGTCGGTGGACTGGTGCGTCGAGGCAAACTGCCAGTAGTGATAGCCAAACGTGCCAGCGACGATCGCGCCCCCGATGCCAACGCTTGCCAAAATAGCTTTAATTGGCTTTTTGCGAGGAGTTTCAGCAGGAGCCTCTGTCTCAGGGGCAAGAGGACGATCGGTGACAATCGGAGTATCTTGAGCAGGCGTTTTGTCTAAAACAACCGTCGGCAAGTTTGAAAGATTGCGATCGTCTTGAACAACCGCCTTGTGACCATTGGTAGATTCAGTGCGAATGCCTTTCATGAAAATGACGTTCCTTGGTGTAGATGAGGATTGAAAGATTGGGATTTTAAAGAATTGAACCGTTAAAAAATTATTTAGTGCTCTAAATATTTCACTTCAATCAGAATACCATATTTTTATTTAGGGTGCGTAGTACTTTAGGAGGAAAGCCGATCTAACCCAGTAGAGTGTTCCGTATAGATTCCAATCTTCTTCAAGGTTCACCCAGCTAGACTATCCACTCAATTCTCTCTATCCATCTCGACAAAGAGGCGCAATCGCAGCAATTTCAAGACAGTTAGAAAACCCTCCTTTAGACCTAGAAACCGGAACTCTGCAAATGGATTTGAATGAGCTGGTTCGACAAAACAGTTGCAGCACACGATCGCCCCCTTGCCTCAGACAGAAGCTCAGACAAAGCAGATCAGTCAGAAGTTTGAAGATTTGTTTGCTCAACTAGAAAGGAGTGAGGAGTTTGAGGCTTAGGGGCAGGAGGCAAAAGGAGATAGAGACGGACGAGTGAAGACAGGTAGCGTGCTATCAGTGCGTGTCCAATTAGCACGTTTGCCTGCGATGTCGAAGGGCAGATTACCTACCCCAATCCTCGCAGCCGCGAAATAGAATCCACTCTAGAAGGAAATCTTGGATCAGGATTTGCGAGGGTGATTCAGCCTGAAGACCACGATCGAGTCATATCTGAGTGGCTTGCTCTAGCCAAAGTTGGGCAACAACACGCCGATGAGCTTCGAGTCGTCAACCGCGACGGGGCGGTCGGGTGCAGGACGGCTCCAATTTGGGTGAGTTATTGGAGCACACAGGCACTGTTGAAGACATCACGAAACAAAAGCAAGCCGAAGCAGAAATCACAGCTTTGAGAGGAAAAGAAGTTCTGCTAAAAGAAATTCATCACCGAGCTAAAAACAACTTGCAGATCATTAATGGGTAAATTAATAGTGGAATCAAACGGTTAGAAACTGCTGCACAATAATCTGCGAACATGGCAAAAATATTAGTCGTTGAAGATGAAAGTGTGGTTGCGTGGCATGTTCAAGAGACATTGCAAAAACTAGGGCACGAAGTGATTGGAATTGCAACAACAGGCAAAAAAGCGATTTCAATCACGGCTCAAACCAAACCGCATCTAGTGTTGATGGATATTGGCTTGCAGGGTGATGTCGATGGAGTTGCAGCCGCGAAGACTATCTACTTTGAATTAGACGTGCCTGTGGTTTATTTAACCGCTCGTGCAGACGAACAAACCCTGCAACGAGCAACCGAAACGTCTCCATTTGGATATCTTGTCAAGCCGTTTCAAGAGGCAGAACTGCACGCGACGATTAAGATTGCTCTTCAGCGACATCAGTTAGAAAAAGCGTTGAAAGAAACTCAGCAGTGGTATGCGACTACATTAGTTAGCATTGGCGATGCCACGATCGCGACTGACATCGATGGGTGTGTCGCCTTTATGAATCCGACGGCAGAGATTCTCACAGGCTGGAATCAAGAACAGGCACTCGGAGCTTTCATCACGCAAATTTTAGACCTTGTGGATGGAGAAACGAGAGACCAGATCAAGAATCCTCTGCTCGCTGCGATGTGCCAAGGTGACACGATGACGCTGCCCCAAGGTGCTCTGCTGCGCGCCAGAGATGGAACTGAACGGGCGATCGGAGACAGTGCCTCCCCGATTCGTAACCGCGATGGGCAGATCATTGGCGGGGTGATGGTGTTTCAAGATCTGAGCGATCGTCGCCGCGTTGAAGTCAGTCTCCAGCAGCAGAACCAGTGGCTAGAGCATCGTTACGACCAGTTAATGCTTCAGCTACACCATCGCAACGAACAGCTTCAGCAAGCGATTTCTTGCACTCAACTGCTGCAACGCGTCTTAGAACAGACTCGCGAGACCCCCGATCGACTCCAAATTCTGCAACTCACCTTAAAAGAGTTGGGGCAGACGTTAGAGGCAGATTATTGTTGGGCAACGCTGCACGATGAATCCTACGAGGTTGCGACGATCGTGTGCGAGCACAGTCAAGGAGTCGAAACACTAATTTCTCTGGCGGGCAACCAGATCGAACTACAGGATTTTTCTCGGTTTTATCTGCGATTATTTCAGCGCGACTGTTGGGTTGACCCCAGTTTAGATTTGCTGCCGCCCCTCTATCAATCCTTGCTAGATTCGACGACTCAGATGTTGATTTGTCCGATCGCAGACGAGCAGCGCGTGATTGGCGAAGTGGGAATGTTGATTCAGGGCAAACCTGTTTGGTCGCGACTTCAAGCAGAATTAGTGGCTCAAGTGGTTAGCCAAGCGGCGATCGTGCTGCGACAGGCACAACTCGATCAGATCACTCAAACTCAGGTCGGAGATCTGTAGCTTCTCAACACGTTGATCCGTCTTTTTGATAAGATGCAAAGCCTTCCCAGACTCCCAGCTTTTTTGAGAAGCCAGGAATCTGTTTAGAATCTCTAATACTCTGGCACCGAAGCATCGACTTCCTGACTCCAGGCAGTGATGCCGCCCTTCACATTCGTTCCTTCGATTCCAGCGTCTTTGAGAATGGCGAGGGCTTTTGCCGATCGTCCGCCCAGTTTGCAGTGAGCGATCAGTTTGTGACCATTCAGCAACTCTTTGACTTTAGCGACTCCGCTCCCGTTTTCAATATCGGGCAACGGCACCAACACAGACCCCGGAATCCGAGCGATCTCATACTCATTGGGGTTCCGCACGTCTAGCAGCACATAGTCGTCTGTGTTGCTGTCTAGCAGTTGCTTCAATTCCTGCACCGTCATTTCTTTCATGCCTGCACGCTCCTTTTCTTCGGCTGCTTTTGCTTGCGGAATGCCACAAAACTCTTCATAGTCAATCAGCGTCTCAATCAC
>JBBQYE010000044.1:0-15179 GCA_038208945.1 Leptolyngbyales cyanobacterium
TTCCGACGGAAGTCTGAGACGTGCCTATGAAAAGGGTCAAATCATTGAGGAGCCGGATGAGGTTAACGTCTCAAGTCCGGTTCTGAAGACAAGTGGCTCCTGTGAAGGGGTCACTTAGTTTAATAAAGCTACGGGAACGCCAGACATTACCTGTGAGTGTCTGAAATTGTCTTCAGTGGGTAGATTGGGAACGTTATCCCCCTCAAAAACCTCCGTTTGCGAGAAGGTCAGAGCGTCGCTTGAACCTCGACAGCGGAATAAGGCTTTCAGCCTCTCTAAACCCATCTCAGTATCAATCCTTCAGACCTTCTGTGTACCAATGAGTTCTGAGAGCCTCAACCGTTACATCAGTGAGGCATCTCTGGCGAAGTTTGAGACCTTCAGAACTCGTTGAGGCGCGCTCGTCCTTCTGACCGTCTCAAAATCGAGCGTTTAATTTACATATAGCTGTAGCGACCCGCAATCATAAATCATCAAACCCGCAATCATCGCGATTTTGAACCCACATTAACTGCAACTATCCGGTCGCTCAAACCCACATTAACTGCACCTATAATTTGAGGTGGGTAAAGTAAAGAAAAGGGACGTTTTCTTTACTCTGTCACAGAACTATTTACCACAACGGCAAACCGCCATTTGCGTAATAAATTAACTCAATAAAGAAATCAAAATCAAGATATACTTGCCGTAAATGAGTATATTTACTTTCTGTCGTGCTAATTGGCTATGCTCGTGTTTCAACTGACGACCAGCTCCTCGATCTGCAACAAGACGCACTCACTAAAGTTGGCTGCGAAAGAATTTTTACAGATCGTGGGTTAATGGCTGGGTTGCCAATCTAGCTCTGCAATTGAATTTGGGCACCTCAATTTATAGGTGCAGTTAATGTGGGTCGGAATGGATGATTGTGGGTGGGTTGCAATTAATCTGGGTTCAGTTGCAGTTAATGCGGGTTTGAGCGACCGGATAGTTGCAGTTAATGTGGGTTCAAAATCGCGATGATTGCGGGTTTGATGATTTATGATTGCGGGTCGCTACATATACAGGTTAATCTCAACAACCTTTAGATTGCCGGGCGGTGACTCAAGCTTTGATCGCAGTTTGAGAATGTGCTGCTGTACCAATGGCTCATACTCTGGGTCGTAATCAAAAATATAGAAACCTATCTCGTTGCCAATGCCTTGATTTCCTAGCAAGTGAGGGGATTGTAAGGCAGGCAGTAGGGCATTGAGTCGTTGTTGGATCGTCAGTAAGGACATCCGTTCTAACCTTTCGATAGTTTTTCAACTCAAATACCAAGTTTGAATTGAATGGAGACAGATGAAAACATCAACAGGCGCTCCTGCTGTAGCATTCCCACTATCTTGGCACTACTCTTCAGCATCGTCATTATCAAAATGCTCGTAGTGGGTAATCTTCAAATAGAGTGGCTGGGAAATAACAGCTAGGTGAAGCAGTGCTGCTTTCACTTGAGCGGCGCTCACAGAGCTACCAAATAGAGACTTTTTGCATACCCCCCGAAAAGGTACATTCCAGAATAAGATAAGCGAGTCTCATTCCAAGAAACACTCTGCTCGTTATGGCAGGGCTGTTTCATTGTCACCAGGAGATCTCTGGAAGTCGTAATCCCTCGGTTGTGAGGTTCAAAAAATTCAAGACTGCTAAACGAGAGAATCGAGTGTCTAGATTTCTATTTCTGACAATGAAACAGCCCTGCCTCCTGACCCCTTCTCGCGTTGACTCTGTTGCTAAGAAATTGGGCTAGAGAATCTTGCTAAATCTACACTTCATTATGAAATCAAACTGACCCTTTTTAGATATAAAAATGAAATCAAATTGACATCATTAAGATATCAATCTAGCATCTATCTATTCAGATGTCTCCCGATCGAGCTTTTCATAAATCGCCTCCAAAATCCACTGGTGACGACTAGGAGCAGGACGACGACTCTTAACCGTTTCATCAACTCGTTTGAGTAGGTCTACAGGTAGGCGCAGCTTCAAGCCCTTCACTTCTTCATCAGTGGCTTCCTCGACTGGCTGTGGTGCCACAACTTGAGGGGCTGATCCGCCTTCCTGGATAAATTCATCGACATTTGCTGGCTTTCGTCTAACAACCATGTGATTTCACCTTGACCTCTTTAAGGACTCTAAAAAATGTCTATTTTATCTCTAAATGATTCTACTGTGATGTCATTTAGGCATCAAATAGAAGTTTATAGAGCTTTTTAATCTCCGCAATCGCTTTTGAGTCTAAGGGCTTAAATTCGGTCACGGCTAGCCCATTAGAGGCTGCCGATCGAAATGCTTTTCGGTTTCCCAATGGAGCATCCACAAACTCCAGACCGGGCGTGTCCTTGGCGATCGCTGCCGCATCTGAGTTATCCGAACCTTTGGCATCTGCACGGTTAATAATGCAGACGGCTTTTAGATTCTCATTGAAGGCACGAGCTTCTTCGACTAGCTTGCCGACACTCTCTAATGTCCAGACATCAAAGGAGCCAGGAAGAAAGGGAATCACATAGACATCTGCCATTGAGAGAGCTGCTCTCTGTCCTGCCGTGTCTCGACCTCCCACATCGATCACCACGTCATCATATTTTTTTGCCATCCTCAGAACTTCAGACCGAACTGCCGCCCCATACAGTTTGATGGAGGTGTAGCCCGCTCCCTCCTCTACCAAAGTTTCATTACGAACGGCTGTGAAGTCTGAAGCTGTGCCTTGATCATCCGCATCGACGAGCAGCACATCCATTCCCTGGTTGGCTCTCATTACGGTCATGTTGGTCGCGATCGTGGATTTGCCCACTCCGCCCTTGATGCCGCCACAGACAAGAATCATTGTGATGTCCTCATAGACTCTCAAGGACATTTATAGGATGTAAGGCTTACATCGTCAAGATGTCAATGTGATATCACTAAGATATCTTTCAAGAATTATATTCCATCAAAAAAGACACAACCTACCGCGGTTGTGTCTTCTCGTCTTATTCACCGGACTGTTAGAGACAAATAGACTTAGCTTGCCTTCTAAAAATTCATACCCGCTAGAGGCTTGCATCCTTCAAAACTCACCGCGTCCTCATCGAGAAAGCCTGCAATCATCATCTCAATCACTAATTCAATCGGATACTCAATCTGGGCAGCATAAGCGCGAAGTCCTAGCTGGATTTTTTCAGGCAGTGTATTGAGGATGATTTCAGCAGTTTCGGGGGTGAGATGTTCTATCATGCTTTTCGTCCCGGTTTACAGTCAGCAAACCCGATCGCGTTGGGATCGAGGTATCCTGTGATCGCCATTTCCACGATCGCCTCAACAGGGTAGTCAATTTCAGCAGCACGGGCGATAATTGCTGCTCTAATTCGCTCTGGTAGCTGTTCCAAGATGACCTGCCCCGCTACCGGAGATAGCTGCTCATACTGATTGGAGGTTGTTTGCATGGGTTACTCCATTGGAATTTGAGCGTTATAGGGCGGTTCTGTAGCTCTCAGAATCATCCCCTCTAGCTCTGATAATAACGCTGGGTTTCCCCACCGACCTAGAATTTGAAAAATAATCCGCACATCAGCAGGGTTGTAAAGATCAAGCCAAGCCCAAAGAAAGGCTTTGTGACCTCCGTTGAACCGGATTGCGAGATTATTCGTTTTCCCAATATACAAAACCCCGTAGGAACGATGACGAACCGCGTAGATGCCAGGGCGACTGGGCAGTGATGCAAACTCACGGGTAATTTCAATTGCCTCATCAAAGTCTGAAAAGGCAAGATAATTCATTATTTCTGTAGCGTCACTCATCAGGTTGGGTCTTCTTGCTCAATTCAACTTCTTCACGTCCCACAGCCTCGATCAAGTCTGAGCGAGATTTATAGCCTAATGCCTTGGCAGTCCTATCTAGCCCATCCCAAGCAGAAGGACTCACCATGACGTTATGGCGCTCTTTGATTTCATCTCGATCGGCAGGAACGCCTTTAACTCTGGGCATTTGAGCCTTGGATACAAACTGATTCATGATCACATACACACGCTTTTGGTAGGTATCCACACACTTTAGATCGATATAGAGCTTAAAGTGAATGTATACACACCTATTGATCTCTTGTGAAAGAGTGTGTATGCTTTCAATTGGTCGGAATTTCCAAGAATTCTTAGAAATTCCAACTACTAAGCAGGGCTGTAGTCCTCAGAAATTCCAAAACTTCCTAGAAATTCCAAGGAGAAATTATGACGACTGAACACCATACAAGTGTGGAAGTGTCGATCGGACAAATGGCGGAGAAGTGGGGTGTGAGTGAGAAGACAATCGAGAACTGGACTGAATTCAGCTTTCAGGCATTCGGTCACTCCATTCCTAAGCGTGGAGCGTTTTACCACGTCGATATATTCTTGCTTGACCTCGTAGGGATGCACGTTTCTAAAAGGGCACCTGAGTTTTATCGGCAGACCGGGGAATCAAAGCGACTCAAGGGGGCTGACTTTGTGGAGAAGGTGCGCTCCTGCTTTGAGGTAAAAAATTTCAATAAGTTCTCGAAAGTTCCAGGATTTCTAGAAGTTCTCGAAATTCTGGCACAGACCCGCAGCGATGAAGCGGTTGAGAGCGATGACGACGACCAAGATCTGAATGATGCTACCTACGCCTCCATGTCTGCGATCGTGCGGTCAACTACCTCGGAGATCGGGCAGTTCAAGCAGGCAATTTTGAGAAATGAAGATCAAGAGCTTCAAGAGCTTGCAGACACGATTAAGAACACGAAGACGCGACGGCTGAAAAAGCTTGCTGCACTGCTAGGAGTAACGGTTGAGCAAATCCAAACGGATTCAGATGTCCATCAGCTTGCAACCACAACGTACAAGCCCTCGTCCTTTCGCCGTTAATCGCAGACTGTTCAATCGTCAACTGATCAAACTCATTTTGATGATGCTCTGTGTCATCGCTTCAACTTATTTACTGAGAGATATTCATGGACAGAACTCAAATTCTTCTTTGTCTCGCGATCGGTAATCTATCCGGTGCGCTGCTTTACAACCCGCCCGTCCGTGCTTGGGACTTAGCAAGCTGGGTGACGGACTCAATCAATGGTATCCACGATTCATTAGCACCCGGCAGACGTGAGGCTCAGACCCCGTTACCTGTGCCACAAAGACAACCACCCATTGGGAACTCCGCAACCATACAACCGTGTGCGGCTCCACCACCAACCTCGACTTCCTCTCCTAGCGCGGCTCCTTCTCCAGTGCAAAAAAAGGTTGAGGAACCCGCAGATCGAACCATTTGGCTAGCGTCTCGATTGAAATATCCCCAATCCTTGAAAGCGATCGTTGATCGGTTCGGTACGCCTAGCATTTCAACCTGGGATACTCCTCGATCGTTCACCAGCTATACCACCCAGACAGGACGAACTCTTACCTTCGAGGTGAATAGCTTCCTAGATAAGCCTGATGTCGTAATAGGTTACAGCCTTCAATAACCAGGGCAGAGCTACCAACTACACACCCTGGCCATCCCCCAACTACAGAATCGAGGTTCTTTTATCATGTCAAACTTTCTCACGGCTGCACTCGTTGCAGCACTCTTGACTTTGAGCGTTTCCAACACTCAAGCTAACCCCACTCAAAGCGGGTGTGTTTCTATTTCAAAGGCACAGTACAAACAGATTCAACAGCTTCCACGTGCAAGTCAAGCCACCCTTGAGCGAGTATTGGGCGCTTCATGCCAGCTATCCGGTTATGGAAATGGGTTCAGTGCCTGTGGGTACGAGCTCAAGTACGATGCTCAACACTGGTTGGTCATCGTCTACCAAAACGGCAAAGTCTACAAGTCAAAGGTTCTCCCTCTTGGAATGGGACTGAGAGAAGGATGAAACATCTACTTGTGATGATCGCCTTCTTGCTGGTTGCCTGTGAGCCGAATGAACTGTATCCGGCGGGTGGGGCAATTCCTCTGAGTGGTGGCAATAGTGGCAGCTATACAGCTCCTGCTCCAGCAAAAAATTTTGCTCCCATGATGCAAGACCCAGAGGGAAAGCTATCAGATGCTAGTGCAACCATTTACGCTGGATCTCTAGATGACGCTTTAAACAAGTGTCAGCAAACCGCGAAAAATCTGAGCGATCAGAATACGATCGTCTCGTGTCTTGGTTGTAAGCTGATGACCAGTGCTAAAACAGGGCGGTATGCTTGTACTTATCGAACGGAAACGAGGTAGGCCATGAAAGAAACCTTTCACCCGATCCAGGGCAAACGGGGTGAGTTTCGAGTTGCACTTGACTTGACCGAATTGGGCGATCACGGTTGGGACGTTCTATCTCTGTCTCAAGAGTTGGGATTTGACAAGCCTCAATTTCAGGCCCATGTCCGTCCCTCAGGAGCCGTGGAAGTGTGGGCAATCATTTTGCAGCAATTCCACCCCTATGAGGCAGATACACGGCATATCGTTGAACCTTGGGATGACCAGTTATCTCGACTCTCACAAGCTTGTGAGCCAGACGCAAATCTCAAACTCGTGATTCTGCACAACTTTGCTGACTACCTAGAAGAAGCTGCATAGCTGAAAGTTACAGTGAATATTTGATGGGCGTTTGTGCAACTGAACATAAACCAAGCTCAATTAAGACCCTTCCACCAGCGAGGGTCTTTTTTCATGGCTTTTACTCAACCTTGAACCTACTCTGGTTCTCTAGGAGGCAGAGATTCTTCTGATATCTAAAAAGTATCATTGTGATGTCACAAATAAAGGCTGTCCCCTGATATTTCACCAGAGAGCGACTCAATTAAGCGCCAGCTTTCTGTCTGCCCGGCTGTTACGGGAGCTTACCGTCAAGCTTACATCGTTCATCGTAAGACCAATCGCTTCATTAGCAAGGCGGTCAGCAACCGCCTCTAGAACCTCGCTTAAAATGGCTTGATCTGTTGGTTGATGAATCAAATATTTCAGAAGCGCAATTCTCTCAGTGTCCGGCAACTGAGCAAGCAGTGTCAGAACTTCCTGCAATTGGGGAGATTGACTATCGTTAGTGTCTTTATTTTTTCGCCATTGGCAAGAGAAAAACAACTAGCTAGACAGTAGGGAGAGTCAAGCGTTGAGAGCAGTCTCCCATGAATATCGGCGTTCCCGTAGCAAATGGATCAAAAACAACGCCAAGCCTGAAAGCCTCTCTGTGATTGACTTGCGGTAGTTGAGTTCTCGGTTTGCCTAAAGCCAAAAACCGCTCGATGAATCGGTTTCCTAATCTCTCGATTAGGCTTGGTTCTCTGCATCGGCAGCAGAAGTTTCATGCAAAGACAAGGGTTTCAGCCATCAGAAAGAACGAGAGAATCAGAGCTTGAGCGATTTGTAGTGTGATGTAACAGTCCAAAATTAGCCAGCCTTGTAGTATGAGCGAAAATTCACTCAATCAAAACTTATCAGTCGTCTTGCTAAAGTTCACGACCGTTGTTTTTGACCCGAAAGCTACGAGAACACCAGTGCAGGGACAAGATTCCCGACTAGAAGCTAATCGAGATACACATCGTTATGCTTTGCTCAAAACTAGAACTTTTCTTGCTTCGGAAGTTGTCTAGACCTGTGCGTCCACTTAACCCCAAACTATTGCTTTTGTAACTCTGTCCAGTTTTGTAGAGCAAAATGCTCCAGCAGCAATCGATGAATAAAGATGTAGCCGCCGCCGACCTTCCGCAACAAGATTCGATCGGCAGCGTGATCCAGCAATTGGGCATAGTTCCAGGGCACGACACCGCGACGAAACAGCAGATAGCGCACGAGGCTGTGTTGAATGCAGGCGAAGCCGCCGCACCTTAGCCAAAACGCCGCGCAGCCCAAAGCGCCCGCACTCATTCCATAGCCGATGCCCCCTGCCCAGTCCAGACTGAAGCTGTAGCCGATCGCGTGAGCCAGACCGAACGGAAGTCCGATCGCCAAGCTCAGGGTCATGGCGTTGCGAGCAGAATTGTGAATTCCCTGATTGGGGACAGTTTTGGCTTCGATCTCCGCACCCGTTAGCCCAAAACTCACTAGCGTAATCACCCCGACCGACAAACCTATAATCCAGCCCGCAGCCGAACCATAGTTCAGCCAGTTCCCGAAGCCGAGAATTGCGCTTAGCATCAGCCCAGGGAGAATCCCCAGCTTCAAACGCGACCACGACCACCCCCACAATTCTGCAAGCGTGATCTGTCCGGGGCGAAACAATCGCCAAACTCCCATTCCAGCCGCCACGCTGGTTGCAAGCGCATAGCAAATCCCCAATTTTGGTTCAAACACAAGTCCAACGGCGAGACCCTGTGCGGCGGCGGCGCTGCCCAGCCTTACGCCATACCCGACCGATTTAGGTGGCTCCGCCTCCGTTGCGATCGGCTCGCGGTAGATCAAGAGCGTCAGCCCGCCGATCGCCATGCTCACGACAATTCCGCTCAAAACACCGATTCCTAAGCCGTAGAGCATTCCCCACAGACCACGCTGGAGCCAGGGGATGATGCCGTCTGCCCAGCCTGTTGCGAGTCCGCTTTGCACTCCCGCACCCAATCCGCCCGCTAAGCCAAACAGCAATCCGAAGGCAACGATTTCGCCAAGGGATAGAAGACGCTGGTCGATACTCAGCAACCAGTTGGGCTGTAGCTGTTCGATGAAAAAGGTGGTTTGGCTGCGCTGAAAAAGATGATTCGCCAGCCATTGGAGCCATGCGGTGACTTGTTCGGGGGCATAGCGTTGATCTTGCCCTCGGTGAATGAGCATTCGTTGAATGTACGAGTCAAACAGGTGATTGCGCCATTGGTCGATCGAGTCAAGCGACTGCACTGGAATTTGCTCATAGGCGACCGCCATCATGCTTGCCATTAAAGGCGTATTGACTAATTCCTGAAGGGAGGGGTTTTGTGCCAGTGCCGTTTTCGCAACCGGATTGCCCAAGCACTCAAAATAGGCATCGACCTGAGTGGGCTGCATCGACTGCACCACGATCGCGCCCTGAAGCTGAAGGCGATCTCCCAATGCTTCATAGTCTGCCGTGCGGCTACACACCACTAAAGGATTCAGCCAGTTTTGCAGTTGAAACTGATTGATCGCCTCAACACAAGCCTGTCGTTGTTCCAGTGCAACTTCATCTAGACCATCCAGAAGCGGTAAAATCTCGGCTTTTTCGATCCAGTCTTGCCCAATGCGCTGCGGAATTTGATAGCGGGTTTGCAGTTCATTGACCAGCCATTGCTCGATCAATTGTGGTTGTGCCGCCCACGAAGACAAGTTAAAGAGAACGGGGAGCGGGTGGTCAAGATTCTGCTTGGCTCGGTCAATCAGCGATCGCGTGAGTTCGAGCAGCATGGTCGTTTTGCCTGCTCCAGGATCGCCCAGAATCAAGAGCGTTTCTTTAAATTTATGTAGGCATCTAGGATAGAGGTTTCGAGCGGTCGAGCGGGCTGGGGCGACATCAGCGGCTGGATCAGCACATTCGAGGGTTGAACGACTGCATTCGGGCAGTCTTCGAGTCCTAAATCAATCAAAATAGCGCGGTGCAGCGAGTTTTCTAAAACACCCTGAATCCAAAAGCTGTAAACCTTGTCCAGCATCTTGCTGCGATTGCGTAAAGCCTGCGCTCCAGCCCGATCGAGTTTCACTGAGGCACTTCGCGTCAGCGCACCCTGATCGCTAATCAATACCTCTTCTTCAAACGGCTCCGGCAGGCTGATTGCTTCGCTGGCTGGAACGGCAGCAGCATGAACTTGTACGCCAGCCCGAATCTCTTCAAACAAGGCGATCGTAGCTGCGAGGGGTTCGGTTCCTAGATCCGCTTTCAGAATTTGACAGCAGCGATCGAACTGCTGCAAGGCGACGGTGCGCTGGCCCTGCTGATTCAAGATTCGCATCAAGCTTTGATGTGCCGTTTCCAGCGTCGGCTCTAGCTCTAGCAGGCGTTGGGCATGAAGTTGGGCTTGCTTCCAATTTTGCTGCTGCTCAAAGGAATGGGTCAGCAGCGTACAGGCTGTGACCGCTTGGCGATGCAGACGATCGCGGGTCAAACTGACCCATTCCTCAAAAGCTTCACTCTCTGGCAGGCTGATCTGCTCTAGAAATGAACCGCGATAGGCAGCGATCGCTTGCTGAAGTTGAGCGATGCAGTCAAGGCAGGATTCGCTAGGGTAGGGATGCAGCGGACAGGCGTGGAGGTGAGCGGTGAAGACCTCAACATCCAGGCTGTAGCTGCTGTGCGGATTAAATTGAATCGTATTGCGCGTGGAAAGCAAAAAGGGCGACACCTCCTCACCCAAAACTTGCCGCAGCGTCGATAAAGCTTTTCTCAGGTTGGAGCGGGCTTCCGACTGATTCGGCCACAACAGCACCGCCAGCTTTTCACGCGATTGGGGGTCGGCAGCGGTCATCACCAGATAGATCAACAGCAGCCGTACTTTTTCATACTTGAAGTCAACGATCGCTCGATCATTAAGCTTGACCTGGAATGGACCCAAAAAAGACAGCATCAGATCCGCCATGCTCTAACAGCCTCGATTACTTGTGCATTAAACCTGGCGATTCAGCATCGAAGAATCACTTTGCTAACTGAACGATCGAAATTTAAGCATCGCTTAACCCAGTTATCAAACCGGATTCCACCAGGAGAGCCAGCTTTTCACGCTACCTTACCACGAGTTACAAACGTGAAATCACCGTCAAAATTATTTCTTTATCTGCTTTGGACAAATTCCACGGTGATTTCACGCTGATAGAACGTTGTGTAGACGAGTGCTACGTAGAGTGTTTGCAGGTTCAATCGAACACCTGATTTAGTTCAGTGCAAAGGGTATCAATTAGAGCGAGGTATTGAATATGGGATTTGCAATCGAAATGACACCGAGTGGAGTATTGCTAGCAAGCAAATGGCGGATGGCAGATGAACTCAAAAAAATGACGAAAGAAGATGTACGCAACACACTGATTGTGGAACTGAGCGAACACTCCAACCAACCTGCGGAATATTTTCAAAATTTCGACGACAATGCTTTGGTCGGAAAGGGTGCAACGGTGGTGCTCCTAATGGAAGCTGGGATTCGTGATAGTAATGCGCTCAAGAACATGAGCGACGACGACCAACGAAACACCTTGATTGTGGAGAATGGTAGCCATACTGACAAGACTAATCCCGAAATGTGGAAAATGAGTGATCAACAGCTTGTACAGCTTGGATTGGAATGGCTTGCAGAGAGGCGATTTCACCAATGGCAGAAGGATAATTGGGAGACTATCAAAAATAAGCGTTTATGGCAAATAGCGCTGCCTGCAACACATGATTCTGGGTGTTATGCCAAGCGCTGGATGGGTGCCGTTGGTGCTGCGGGTCGTGATTACAGTCCCAGGTCACAGACTCAGGGGGCTACCATTTATGAGCAACTGACCTATGGGATGCGTCATTTTGATCTCCGCTTTCGTAAGTGTCTCAATGGTACTTACTACATCATGCATGGGAAGGACATATTTGAGACAACGCTTGATACTGTCTTGAGCGACATCAAGAAGTTTTTGAACGAGACAGAAAAGGAAATCATCATCTTACAATTCCATTTCGAATCAGTATTTTTCCTCGAAGAACACGGGGAGCCAATCAAGGGCGAATTGGGTCAAAAAGAGGTGATTGAAGCAATAGGCAAAGATTTCATCCTTACACACGATGATGTCACAGCACTGGGAAGAGTGTGGCCTGCTAATTGCACCCCAGAGGGACTAATCGGATGCAGAAAACGTGTGATACTTCTATGGGTTAATACTCAAGGCAAAGACGATGATGACGTGTCCAAATATATATGGAGCAGTAAAGATGCAAACGAATACATACAAATCACACAAACCGGTAACTACGGAAGCGCATTCACAACCGATGAGCTTATTGAAGGACGCACTCGTGATCTAGAATGGTGGCAGCATAACTACAGAAACATCTATTTTCCGAGTTCTGGAAAATATTGGTTTGGATTGGGTGTACATCTCACAACCTTAATTGATCCGGGTGACATCCACCCCCACGATGACCATGAGCACTGGCATGGAACTTAGTATAACCTAGAGACACTTGCGGAAGAGTCCCTCCCCATAGTGATAGAGAAGCTCAGAGGCGACTGGAAGAATGAACCCTGGAATATAGTAGCAGCCGATCTGTTTAACAAGAAACAGTATCTTGACTTTTCAGAAGCTGTTATCGACCTCAATAACAATAACTTTTCATACACTATCCCTGATGGACAGTGATAGATAACTGGGGCATTCACCAAGCCCCGGTACAGCCCTGACTATTACCAACGTCTTTTGCTATGTGAAGAGACTACGGTAACTGAACCTTTAGAACACTGATGGTCTTGTAGCTTAAACACAGCGCTTTTCCTAGAATGGGAACGCCTCAGGTTTGTCACGCTGTGTTGGAACCCGCCCAGGGGATCACATCTGGCAGCTTGACGCTTTGAAGAAGTGATCTTGAGTGTACGATCGCTGCGAAATTCACACATGAGTGGCGTAAGCTTTACAAAGCTTGAACCCATCAATGTTTAATATTTTAAGCTTTTTGCCTACTTCTCACGACTGCTGCATCAGTCCAGTGCATCCCAAGCCATCCGCCGCCAGAACGCTGGACTAGAGCCGCACTGATTGATTGCGCCGCTCAGTTGTAAATTGCGCCAGATCTTTTACTGATTCACACTTGAACACCCATGATTCGGATATTGCTTGTTGAAGCCCTTAGAGAACAGGCACTTGGGGTCAGTTCAATATATGACCCAGCAGAGTCAGCACGAACCTCAATTCACCGCAACAGACCGCATTGCTCAATCATTCTTAAAACGTTTCTTGGAGGTTACTATGCTTCATCACATTTCAGTTTCAGTGAATAATCCTCTCCACGTCGGAACAGTAGTCGCAGAAGTGATGCAAGGTCGCTGCTTTCCATTTCCACCACATCCAGGAAGTTATATGGTTCTAATCGGTGATGAATATGGAACGGGAATTGAGTTTTATCCAGCTCAGACTCAATTGACTCCCGGCTTAGAAGAAGTTGAATTCTCTTCAGGAAATCTTGCTCAGACGTTTACTTCGATTCATGCAGCGATTTTGGTTCCGACCCCACTGGAGCAGATTGAAGCCATTGCAAAGCGTGAAGGTTGGCTAGTAAGATTGCGCGATCGCGGTCCCTTCAAGGTGATTGAATTCTGGGTGGAAAACCAATTCATGCTTGAACTTCTCACCCCTGAGCTTGCGAAAGCGTACTTGGAATCTGTGCAACCAGGTAACTACGAAGCATTTTTCAATCAAGCTGCGTCGCTGGTGGAAGCTTAGCTCTTTCGGGTTTCTTAAGTTTGGGAGGTTTAGAGCGCAGTTTTTGATTCGCGATGAATCCCGAAATCTCCCAATTTTCCATTCAGCATTAATTGGAGTGAATAACCTGGAAACGGACCCACTGAGGCGTTTGACTACCGACACAGGTGTTAATCAACAGAAAAAGCTCATAAAGCCTATTTGGGATCTTGACTAAGGAGCTAGAATCAGAAATAAATGCCTTATTCAAGCAGCCTCACCGACGCAGAGTGGGAAATCATCAAGCCACTGTTGCCTCAAAAGAAGCAAACGAGACCGCCAGTTTGGACAAAGCGCCAAATCTTGGATGGCATCTTGTATCAACTCAAGAACGGGTGCAACTGGGGCGACCTGCCGAAAGACCTCCCTCCCTACTCGACGGTATTCTGGCACTACAAGCAGTGGCGCTCAGACGGAGTGCTGGAGCGAATCAGAGATGCGTTGCACGCGCAGGTTCGAGCCCAGGTCAAAAAAAACCAAAGTGGACAACCTTACTTCTGATAGACTCACAGGCGGTCAAAAATACCTGTAACGCCAGTGTGGAATCGAAAGGGTTTTGTTTCTACAAATCGACGAACGGCATCAAGCGGCACTTGGCGGTGGACAGTTTGGGATTCCCTTTCTTCGCCCACTGCACAAAAGCCAACGTGTCGGACGACCAAGGATTGATTGAGATGCTGGCGAAAAACATCGATTACTTCAAGGATAGACCCGACTGCCTGCCCAAAATAACTATTCTGCTCGACAACGGGTATCACCCAACTGTGCTGATAACGGCACTGGAGGAAATTTATCCTCAAATCATGACCAAGATTCAGTTTGAACTCGCTCCCAAGCCCACTCCAGCCCAAAAGCAGGCGCAAGGAAAGACGGGATTTGTGGTCGTCGCAATGCGATGGGTCATAGAACGCTCAAACGCTTGGATGGACCGATGTAAAAGCCTAGTGAAGAACTTTGAGAGAACGCTCGAGCATGCCACAGCTAAGGTCAATCTTTGCTTCATCCGACTGATGCTCAAGCGGCTAGCAGTAAACTTAGATCTCAAATAGGTTCTATCAGTTCCCTGACGGAGGATGCTGTCCAGTTCTGCCAACGGATTCGCGACCATTGGCAGATTGAGAATCGGTTGCACTGGGTCAAAGATGTGGTGTTGAAAGAGGATGCGGCTCCGATGGGTTCAGGACATGCGCCGGAGAACATGGCAATTCTGCGGACGATAGCGGTCAATCTGCTGCGATTGAACGGCTTTGACTCGATTACGAGAGGAATTCGGACAGTGGCGCATGACCTCCATCATCTGTTTTCCTTTTTTCAATAAACTAGCCCTGCCAAAGAGAAGGGAGCTAGAGTCATGTTCCCTCTCCTTGGGGAGCGGGCTAGGGTGAGGGTGAGACGTTGCACCTTAATAAATCCACGTTCCTTAGAGCAGACTTCCGAAAGACCTTCGGGGACTGTGAAAGCTGGTTACAGCCGTCTAAACAAACTGTTACTTTGATTAGGTGATTAAAATTTCTTTGCGCCAATCGTGACAAACCAACTCTTTGTCAGTAGACGCAAGAATTTCGTTAAGGTCATAAGAGATGATAGTCGTCTTTGACATTTCTGAGCTTATGACCGATCGGACTTCTCCTTTAGTTTTCCCAACTTATCGTGACATTGAAGCTGCCGCAGAGCGACTGTTAGGAAATGCCCATCGCACACCTGTTTTAACCTCCACGACTGTTAACCAACGCACCAAAAGTCAGGTTTTCTTTAAGTGTGAGAACTTCCAGCGCACGGGTTCGTTTAAGTTTCGCGGAGCGTTTAACGCCTTATCTCAACTATCTGACGAGCAAAAAAAACGAGGTGTTTTAGCCTTT
>JBBQYE010000045.1:0-15112 GCA_038208945.1 Leptolyngbyales cyanobacterium
ACGCGCAAAATCACACGGGCAGTTGCTCGCATCGTCGCCGGAAAACAAAAGAAACTCTTCCTGGGCAACTTAGATTCTAAGCGTGATTGGGGCTATGCCAAAGATTACGTTCGAGCCATGTGGCTGATGCTGCAACAAGACCAGCCTGACGATTATGTGGTGGCTACAGGCGAAACTCACGAGATTAAAGAATTTTTAGATCTCGCATTCGGTCACGTCAATCTTGATTGGCAAGACTATGTTGAGTTTGATGAGCGCTATTTACGCCCTGCGGAGGTCGATCTGCTGATTGGCGACCCGACTAAAGCCAAACAAAAGCTAGGCTGGGAACCCTCCGTTACCTTTGAGGAACTCGTTCGTCTGATGGTTGAGGGAGATTTGGGCGCTTTGGGCATTCATTCGGGCAATAGCATCCCTGCGATTCAAGACTTAGCAACAATTCGCGAGAATCTTGAGAGCAGTGTGTCGTTTTAAGGGTAGACATCTCTCGCTAAACCCCATACAAAAATAAGTCTAGACCATGACCTCAACCACGTTAGATCTTAGAGATAAGCGGATTTTAGTGACTGGCGGCGCGGGCTTTTTAGGTCGCCAGGTTGTCATCCAATTGGCTCTAGCAGGGGCTGACCTACAGAAAATCACGGTGCCTCGATCGCGCGATTGCGATCTGAAAACAATGGAAAATTGCCAACGGGCAGTAGACCAGCAGGATATCGTGATTCACATGGCGGCTCACGTTGGGGGCATCGGTCTCAATCGTGAGAAGCCTGCCGAGTTGTTTTACGACAATTTGATGATGGGCACTCAACTGATTCACGCCGCTTATCAAGCTGGGGTGCAAAAGTTTGTGTGCATTGGCACGATTTGCGCCTATCCCAAATTTACCCCGGTTCCGTTTAAGGAGGATGATATTTGGGACGGCTACCCCGAAGAGACCAACGCGCCTTATGGGATCGCTAAAAAGGCGCTGCTGGTGCAGCTTCAGGCTTATCGTCAGCAATAAGACTTTGACGGCATTTACCTGCTGCCCGTCAATCTCTACGGTCCTGAAGATAACTTTGATCCGCGCAGTTCTCATGTGATCCCGGCGCTAATTCGCAAGGTTTATGAGGCACAGCAGCGCGGCGATCACCAACTTCCAGTTTGGGGAGATGGCAGCCCAACTCGTGAATTTCTCTACTCAGACGATGCCGCGCGAGGCATTACGATGGCGACTCAATCCTATAGTGCCCCTGACCCCGTGAATTTGGGGACAGGATATGAAATCTCGATTCGAGATTTGATTACGCTGATCTGCGAGTTGATGGAGTTTAAGGGCGAAATTGTTTGGCAAACCGATCAACCAAACGGTCAACCTCGACGATGTTTGGACACCGATCGAGCCAAAGCCGCCTTTGGTTTCACCGCGCAAATTGGCTTTGAGGAAGGATTGAGAAACACGATCGCGTGGTATCGCCAACACGCTGACTAAGTTCTGTGGGAGTTGCTGAATTCAGCAACTCCCACAATTCTATTGAGACAACCCCGTTTGCCGTTCTATAGTGATAGGAGACGATTCACAGGAGGCGCATGTTTAATCTGGGCTGGACAGAAGTTGTCATTGTTGGTGTCGTCGCACTTTTGATTTTTGGTCCCAAGAAGATCCCTGAACTTGGCGGCGCATTTGGTAAGACGCTGCGGAGCTTTAAAGAAGGCATGACCAAAGCTGAAGAAGAACCCGACAAGCCCGATCACGATTACGAGGGCTAACTCAAAAAATCCCCGACTCTCTAAGAAAAGTCGGGGACTTGAGTAAGCTACAAATTAGCTGCCGACGATCGTCGCCCTAGACACGATCGCGTTCTCTTCTACGGGGACGTGTCCATTTTCGTAAACGGTCGGCTGAGTCACGGGCGTAACGACTTGCACGGGGTTTCGTGCCTCAATCAACTGAATGGCTCGGTTGACACTCTCTGGCAAAATCACGACAAGGCTGCCCGGAGTCGCCGTGTCAAGCGCTGTTTGGATCGCGGTTTCTTCATCAACGATGACTTCACAACGGGCATCAGGCTTGGCTTGCTCAACGCCTTGATGAATCCACTTTGCCGCCTCACCGCGATCGCGCCCCCGCGTATCGTCGTCTTCTTTGATCACGATGCGATCAAAGATGGTTGCCGACAGAGTGCCGAGAGACACAAAGTCTTCATCGCGGCGATCGCCCGGTCCTCCAATCACGCCAATGCGTTCTCCGGTGGTCCAGTTTTTGACAAACCCGCCCAAAGCCTCATAGCTGTGGGGGTTGTGTGCATAGTCAATCAGAGCGTGGAAGGTGCCCAGATTAAACAGATTCATCCGACCCGGTGTTTGTTGAGTCGATGCCTGGAATGTTACCAGCGCAGCACGAATGTCTTCAATGCGAACGCCTTGAGCAAATGCCGCCAAACTCGCCGCCAACGCATTGGCAATCATAAACGGTGCCCGTCCACCCAAAGTCAGAGGGACATTTACCGCCTGCTCAATTCTTAACGTCCAGTCGCCTTTGAGAATCGACAGATAGCCATTCTCGGAAACGGCAGCGAGTCCGCCTCGCTGAGTGTGCGATCGGATCAATGGATTGTCAGGATTCATTGAGAAATAAGCGATTTGCGCCGATGCGTGGTCTGCCATCGCTGACACCAGCGCATCGTCTGCATTCAACACCGCGTAGCCGTTGGGCATCGCCGATTCTGCCACCACGCTCTTGACTCGCGCCATATCGTCAATGGTGTTGATGTCCCCTAGCCCCAGGTGATCGGCAGCAACGTTGAGCACTACGCCCACATCACAGGCGCTAAAGGCTAACCCCGATCGCAAAATTCCGCCTCGCGCACTTTCTAGAATCGCGACTTCTACCGTCGGATCTTGCAAGATCAGTTGGGCACTTTGCGGACCGGTGTTATCTCCCGGCTCGACGAGATAATCACCAATATAGGTGCCGTCTGTCGTCGTATAGCCAACCACTTGCTGAGTTTGTCTAAAAATGTGAGCAATCAGGCGAGTCGTTGTCGTTTTACCATTGGTGCCCGTGACCGCCACGATCGGCACTCTTCCCGGCGATCCTGGTGGAAACAGCATATCGATCACAGGCTCTGCGACATTGCGAGGAATGCCTTCGCTGGGGCAAACATGCATCCTAAAACCGGGAGCCGCGTTGACCTCAACAATCACTCCATCCATCTCTCGCAGAGGCTTAGAAATATCAGTGGTCACGATATCAATTCCGGCGATATCTAGCCCAATAATTTTGACGACTCGCTGCGCTAACCAAACCGTCTCAGGGTGAATGTCATCGGTGCGATCGATCGCGATTCCGCCAGTGCTCAAGTTGGCAGTTGCCCGTAGGTAGCAAACTTCACCATCAGCCAGAACAGTATCGAGGCTATAGCCCTTCTGTTCTAGTAGCTGCCAGGTAGTACGATCGACCTCAATTTTGGTCAAAACGTTGTCGTGTCCGTCTCCGCGCCGCGAGTCGCGATTGGTTTCTTCGATCAGGGCACTGATTGGGGATTGACCATCCCCGATTACATGAGCCGGAACTCGCTCTGCGACCGCTACGACTTTGCCATTCACGACGAGAACGCGGTGATCGCTGCCTTCATAAAACCGCTCAATGATCACGGCTTTAGACACTTCCTTAGCGGCATCATAAGCGGCTTCTGCTTGCTCCCACTCGTTGATGTTGATCGTGATCCCGCGCCCATGATTGCCGTTGAGCGGCTTGACCACGATCGGGTAGCCGCCCAAATCGTCGATCGCGTCCTGCAACTCATTCAAATAATTGATCACTGTCCCACGAGGCACCGGAATGCCCGCCGATCGCAGAATTTGCTTCGTGCCTTCCTTATCACTAGCCAGCTCCACGCCGAGAACGCTGGTACGATCGCTCAACGTTGCCTGAATTTTCTTCTGATGAACGCCGTACCCAAGCTGAATCATGGCACGAGCACCCAACTCCATCCAAGGGATTCCTCGCGTTTCGGCTTCTTTCACTAGCGTCTCAGTGCTCGGACCTAGGGCTGCATCGGCTGCAAACTCGCGCAAATCCTTCAGGTCTTGCTGCAACTCATCAGCCGGATAGGTTCCGGTTGCGATCACACTTTCACAGAGCCGCACAGCCGCACGAGCCGCATATCGTCCGGCTTGCTCAGTCGCATATTCAATCACCACTTGATAAGTGCCAGGAGTTGCCGTCTCGCGAGTGCGTCCAAACCCGACGGGCATCCCTGCCAATTCTTGAAGCTCCAGCGCGACGTGCTCAATGATGTGCCCCATCATCGTGCCTTCTATAACTCGGCTCAAGAACCCGCCCCGGCAGCCAGGGGAGCAAAAGTGCTCGACTAAACTGGGAAGCGTTGCGATTAAACCTTCATAGAAGCCAGAAATCTCATTGGAGGGCGACTCCGCCAAGTCTTCCAAGTCTAGGCGCATGACCACGAGCTTGTTTCGTCGAATGCTCCAATAGTTGGGACCGCGTAACGTCTGGATCTTGAGTATTTTCATAAGGCAAAGTTAGAAAGTGACAGACTGGCTGCAAATGGCAACCGATAACGAAGCGGCTATTTAATAAATTGAGAGGAGAAGCCATAGCTCAGTGTCAAGCGCAAGAAACACCTGAAACTGTTCACGACAAACAGTTCACACTTAAAAGTGTTTCTAAATCGCTGAGTGGCTAACTGGGCTAAGAAGCGATCTAGACACCAATTCACCCATTCCAAAATGAGCGCTAACATAACTATTAAAAATTGTAAATCTACCTACAGACAAATTACCATAGTAGCCGAGTTAATCTATAAGACTAACTTGCAAATCTGCTCAAGGGAGAGGTGAAAGATTAAGAATATAGGGATTAAAAACTGCCCTGTCTGCAAGCTTCAGTTCTTGATTTTGCAATCTCGACCTTGTTATTGCGGATAGCCTCCAGACGATCGCTTGTTCAAGTCATAACAACATCCTTGACTAAGGATGTGGACTCTTAAGTTGCAAATACACAGAGGGTCAGTGGCTCCCACTTCAGCCCGGTTGGTGTAAGTCACCTCACCAGGGTCAATGATAGTGACTGTGCCTTTGCCCAAGACTTTCAGAGTGCCGTCTCCTTCAAACAAGGCACAGGTGTCTTCATCAATGCCAATGCCCAAGCGGTCGGGGTGAGCAGACACCGCACTCATCAGACGCGCCATCCGATTTCGGTTGTGAAAGTGCTGATCCACAATCACTTCTGGGATAATGCCTAGACCCAGAGTCATGTCTACCAAAGAAGAATTTGGAGATTCGCCGCTGCCGCCGCCTGCAATCATGTGAGAGCCCATCACCGCAGCCCCGGCACTGGTTCCTGCCAGTGTGACCGAGCCAGACTGAGCGCGAGATCGCACAATCTCCATTACAGGCGTGTCTGACAGCAAGGCGCAGAGTCGTAGCTGGTCGCCTCCAGTCATAAAGATCCCGGTGCAGGTGCTGACATACTCTTGCACGATCGGATCATCACACTGTGCACGATCGCAGATATTAAGCACCTCGATCGCCTTTGCGCCCATCTCCGTAAAAATAGAGTGATATCGCTCTCCAATCACCACTGGCTCACGAGAAGCACAAGGGAAAATGGCGATGCGAGCAGCTTCGCCCCCAGCCCGCAAAAAAAAGCTTCGGAGGATGTCGCGTCCGTGCACTTTATCTTCTGCTCCCCCAATGACCATGATGGCGGTATCTGTGGGTTGAGGCATTTTCAACTTCAAGGACTGCAAAGCTAACTCTATCATGGGTGTCTCTACGACGTGAAACACATCAGTGGGGGACAATGGAGGGGCTTGTTTTGACAAGACCTCATAAACTAAACAGACCGATCGCTAACCTCAAAATGTTAAGTTCTGATTAATACAAATCATGCCAGATTATTAACCATAAGTTAAGTAATCCATAGACTTATGTATGTAAATTTTCCCTTAGCAGCGTGAGCTAGTTCTAAGACGCGATCGTCTTGCTTGTGTTCTTCAACTTCCTTTAAACCTCTTCGCTCCCAATTTATGCGCTTTGACATCCTAACCTTATTCCCCGATTTCTTCGCTTCTCCCCTCGGTTCAGGATTGCTTGGAAAAGCACTTACCAAAGGGATCGCAGAGGTAAATCTGGTCAATCCCCGTGAGTTTGCGATCGACAAACACCGTCGAGTCGATGATGAGCCTTATGGCGGAGGGGTAGGGATGTTGATCAAGCCAGAGCCAGTGTTTGCCGCCGTGGAATCGTTGCCTGTTTTGCCTCGGCGACAGGTGATCTTTATGACTCCTCAAGGCAAACCGATGAATCAACCGCTACTAAAAGAACTTGCAGTTAACTACGATCAGATTGTCATTATTTGTGGACATTATGAAGGGGTTGACGAGCGAGTTCTCAATCTCGTCGATCGAGAAGTGTCTCTAGGCGATTTTGTGCTCACCTGTGGAGAAATCCCAGCGTTAGCATTATTGAATGGGACGATTCGGCTGCTTCCAGGCACGATCGGCAAAGAAGAATCCCTAAAAGCTGAAAGCTTCGAGGCGGGATTGCTGGACTACCCTCAATACACTCGTCCATTTGTGTTTAGGGAATGGGAAGTGCCGAAGGTGTTGAGATCAGGGAACCATGCAGAAATCGATCGCTGGCGCAAAGAACAGCAAATCGAGAGAACCCGGATTCGTCGCCCAGATCTCTATCAGCAGTGGCTAGACGAAGAAAACCAGGGAGCAGATGCAAGTTAGACCACCATTGACTCAACAGGACGGACGTTATGACAGGAAATTTCAAGCTTTTTTGTGCCACAGTCGCCAGCTATTGTTTGCTTTCATTCAATTTGCCGATCGTCACTTTTCAAGGCAAAGCATTAGATTTCAATAACGCTGCTTATGCTAAAAGCAGTGGCGGACGAAGTAGTGGCTGCTCATTTCGGAGTTCGCCGTCTCGATCGAGCGGGTCGGGTGGGTCAAACAACTCATCTGGCGGCTACAGCGGTGGCGGCGGGGCAGTATACGTCCCTTACGGAGGTTCCGGCTACGGCTATGGTGGTAGCTCGATCGGTGGGTTTGGGTCACTGGTCGTCATGTTCATGCTCTTGGGCGGTGGCGGATTGCTCGTTTGGATGCTGCTTTCAGCCAGAAAAGGTCTCGGTTCGACTTCAGAACTCGATAACGATAAGGTGACGGTCAGCAAGCTCCAAGTAGCACTTTTGGCAGAAGGTCGCGCCATTCAGTCGCAGTTGTCTGAAATTGTCCAAAATGCCGACACCGAAACGTCCGAAGGACTTCAGCAAGAACTTCAGGAAGTCATTCTGGCACTGTTGAGAATGCCCGAAAACTGGAGTCATGTGTCAGCCAGTTCGCAAACGGTCAAGACTCGCGAAGAGGCAGAGACGTTGTTTAATCAAGCCTCGATCGCCGAGCGCAGCAATTTCAGTGTCGAAACCTTAACCAATGTTGGCGGCAGAGTCAACACCAAAAAATTTACGCCTAATCCTGACGAAGACCCTGCTTCTTATATCGTGGTGACTCTGATTATTGGAACGGCTGACGACAAGCCCCTATTTAACGAAGTTCGTACCACAGAGGCTCTGAAGGCAACCTTACAGAGGCTTGCATCAATCAACGCAGATTATTTGATGGTGTTTGAGCTACTTTGGAGTCCTCAAGATGAGAGCGACAGTCTCACTTATGATGAGCTGCTCACCGAATATTCAGGAATGATGCAGATTTGAAGAAATCTATTCTGCTGGGGCAGAGCCGTTTTCGGGTTTGACTTGAGGCAAGCCGAGACTGTAATTTAAAACGCGGCTGTTGAGATTGTAGGAAATCTCGCCTTTGTTGAGGAGCGATCGCACCAAATGCTCTAAATCTGACCCGATGCGACGCAGATTATAATCGGTCAAGTCTGCCCCGTCAGAAGATTCGACTAACTCATCAAATTTGCGATAAATTTTTTGCAGTGCGTCATCATTCCAGTTCAGTTCGTTGTCTGGGTCAATGTCTAACGTCAAAACGTTCTCACTGGGAACAAGTTCGTTATTTTTAACTTCAGCAGTAAAAATACGAATATGGCGGGTTGTAGACTTTACTAAGGTCATAAAATTAATTGGCTGAACCGGGTACACAAAACTTGCTACTGCAATTGTAATCGGACTTTAACACCAAATACGCTCAACCATCCGCGACATTTCAATAGAAGTTTTCAATGCTAGAACTTGAATAATACCGATGCCTAGCGGCTCTTTCATTCCTCTGGTTTTCACTATGTCTAAAGTTCTCAAACTCCTGTTCATTCGTCACGCTCAATCGACTGGAAACCAGCAAAAACGGATGCAAGGACACGGAGATTTTGAACTTTCTAGCACGGGCAGAATGCAGGCAGAGAAACTCGCGCAATATCTTTTAGCAGAATCCTGGCATCCGTCTCACGTTTACAGCAGCCCGCTTAAACGCGCCGCTCAAACCACAGAGATTCTGTTGTCTTCGTTTCAGCTAGCGCCGCTTCCTGCCACAGTCAGCGATTTGATCGATCCGTCGGCTGAGTCTTCGTCAGAAGAAGTCGAGGAGAACAGCAGCGCGATCGCCATTCGATATGCCGATGAACTCAAAGAATTTCAGAACGGAATTCTCAAAGGGTTAACCTGGTCAGAAGCTCGAAGTCGCTACCCTGACCTGTGTCATCGCTTAGAAGCCTCACCCGACTGGATTCAAATCCCAGAAGCCGAATCGCTGCACGATGCCCGCACTCGTGCCCGTCAATTCGTCACGCAACTGATGGAACGCCACATAGACGGCGATCGATTATGGATTGTCAGCCATAGCTGGATTTTGCAGCACCTAATCGCTGAATTGTTGGGCAGCGATCGCTCTTGGCGAGTCAGAGCCAGCAACACGGCACTCTTTGAATTTTGGATTGACCGATCGCGCTGGCACCAAACCAGTCAAAATCGCTTTAACACCGACCTTTGGCAAATCCGTCGCTTCAACGATTCTCGTCACCTCAACTAGAGGGAATTCTTGTTTCATCTATCCATCTACAGATCTCCTGTTATCATGAGTCCTTAATAAAGTCGATCAGGGTTCATTCCGTACCAAACTGATGAGCATAACAGTGGATTCGGTTAACGATATCTTTCGACAGGCACACCAGGGAAGCGTTGCAGCTATTATTCAAGTGCTGAACGATAAACTCGCTGACTCTGGCATCAGAACCCGCGCCATCTTCGCTAACGGCATTTTGCAACTGCTCTGCGAAGCCCCCACCGCCGAGCAATTAGAGCAGACAATGCTCACCGCTCGATTGCAAAAAATCTTAGACGCGATCGAGCCTCGCAGCGTTCGGCGGGTCAACATCAATAGCCGCATTGTCCGCGAACAGCAATTATTGTGGCTCGAAGAAATCAACCGTGACCCAGATGGACAGGTTCTCTGGTCAAAAGAAATTATTTTAGAGCGCAAAAATCCCCTAAAGCGATTTCTAACCGATTGGCGAGAAGACCGCCTCGACAGTTTGGATCGCCCCAAAACAATATCTCCTTCCCTGATTCGTGAAAAACACCAGTTTACAAAAGGCATCGTTGGTGGACTGGGATTAAGCGCTGCGCTGCTGTTAGCAGGTTGGGGGGTTTACACCTGGCAAAACGGGCGATCGACGACCGCTTCGTCTTCCCTCCAATCAGCCAGTGCGGTTAAGCCTGAGCCGGACAATTTTGCAACGGCGGTTCGTTTAGCAGAGAGAGCCTCTGAAATCGGCAGAACGGCGCAAACCCCCGCCCAGTGGAAGAACTTAGCAGATACCTGGGGTAAAGCCTCTGCCCTAATGGGGACCGTTCCTGCCAGCGACAAACGCTATGCGATCGCCCTTGATCGCACCGCACTCTACCGCAGATACCAAGAATCGGCACTTGAAAACGTGAAATAAGGGTTCTGTCTTAGTCAATACTGCGACCTCGCACCGTTTGCGCTCTTTTGGGAATCGCGATCGGGGCTTGCTCGATTGTCCGCTCTTGAACGCGGTGAGTCTGAAAGTGCTTTCGCCACTCTTCGGGCGCATTCAGCGTTTCGCCACCGTGTTTGGTCAGACGTTGACGCACTTTACACAAGACTGGAGTGTTAACACACGCGCCAGACACAATCACTTGTCCTTTGGTCAATGCAGGTAACTCTTTCAGCAGATCTCGACCTGCCGCTTCGACTCCATGCTTCAGGCTTTCTTGATCGACCGGGTTGACAATCCGCATAATGAACTGGCTCATACACTGAGACAGCACATCGGAGTCAATCTTGCCCGGACGCTGCGTGATCAGTCCGATTCCGACCCCAAATTTTCGTCCCTCACTGAGAATTGTTCTCAGCACAGCTTTACAGCGAGACGGCTCGTGGGCAGGAGCAAAGCGGTGTGCCTCTTCGATCAAAATGAACACGGGGTAAGGCAGATAATTTTCGTCGCTGCTTTCGGTCAATCCTCGATGCGTGTTCATTCGCGCCTGGTTTGACTGTCGCAGCACCGCCGCACAGATCACCTGCTGCTCGTCTTGACTAATCTCATTCATTTGCAGCACTGTGACCTGCCCCGGCTCAAACAAGTCTTTCGGGCTGACCGTGTGCTCAAACGTGTGAAAGTAGTCCGATCGCTCCAGCCGCTCTAGTTTCCACTCCAAAGCAGGAGCCGAAGAACCCTGCTTGAGGTTGCCCTCATCGTCTTCCTGCACGTCTGCCTCCCGCACCGCCGCAATTAAATCCTGAATGCCCCAGCGATAGTCACCTTTTTTGTGCTTTTGCAGCAGCCTGTAGGCTTTATTGAGAATCGACTGTTGGCGATCGCTCATTTCAGGCAGCAGCGTCAAAATATCCGAGTAATCCAATGAAGACACTCGAATCCGAATATCGTCCGGGGTTAAAACCTTCACCTTGGGCGAATAGCCATCGGGGTCTTGAAAGGCGGGATGACCGCGCATTTCGGTCAGAGTGCCATACTCCCCGTGCGGGTCGAGAATCAGCACCGCCGCTCGATTGTGAGGTGACAGCAGCTCTTCGACCAAAACGCCCGCCGTGTAAGATTTTCCCGATCCCGTCCCTGCCAGAATTGCCATGTGGGTGCTGACTAGCTCTTTGACATCTAGAGCGATCGGCACGGCACCCGCGTCTCTCAGCAGCAGCGACCCGATGTGAGCCGACCCAATTTCCTGGGGCTGTTTGCGGTTGAGAATCTGCCTCAACATCTGATCATCAGCCAGACACACCTTCGCACCGGGATTCGGACTTTTACGAGGATTCATGAATCCTAGCGAAAGGTCAAAATAGCCGATGACATCGACGCTGACCTCATAGATCTCAGGGTTGGCATAGGTAAAGCCTACAAGTGCCGCGATCGCTTCGGGACTGATCTCTGTATCGGCAAAAATGCGATCGGGCAAATGATCAATCAAACGACGCGCCGAAATTTTTCCTAAAATCTTGAACGCACTCTCATTCTCTCGGACTTCGTAGTAAACATATTCACCGATCTTGACCGAGCGATTATCAGATGTGATGAACACATACTGATTCCCGTTTTCACCCGGACCTTTGACCGTGCCAATCACCTTAAGAGAAAGAGAGGACGCTTGATTTAGGGTCATGCTTGCCAATCAACCGTGTTGTAAGTTTATCTGATCGTCTAACTGTTCGTTCAAGTGTACTATGTCAACCCAAAAAAGAGAGAGCGGTTTCATTTTCAGGGCTTAATAGCTTCTCAGTGCAAGTCTAGAGGTTTTGAGAACAGTACGAAGAAATCGTGGGGGAATTACGGATACTCTAAAATTCTCTGCACGCTAGTCTAATGGCTGATGATGCCATCGAACCAGGGGTTAACAAAAACTGGTTCCCCTCAGTCCCTAAAAGACAGCTCTACCCTGCTGCCATTTTTTAGGGTGAGGCAACCCTCCTAGTCAAGCAACTACTAAGGGCACGATCGCAGAATGCAAGCAAAAGCTTCGTGCGCTCACAGAGCTACAAGAATGCAATTCCATCACTAGCCGCATAGGTGAAAGCACTATCGTGCATCAACGTTCTAGCCAACCGACTCAGCAAATCTTAGACGCGCTTTTAGGACACAAAATTGCTCAGGTAGGGGTCGCCTCTCAGTCTGAGATTATGTTGTCTAAAATTGCTGCAATTTTGGGAGAAGAATTTAGAGCAGAAGGCTGTGTGATTTCTAGTTGCTCTCGGCATCTGACTCAGCGCCAAATAGCGGTCTGGTTTAGCAAGAACGTCAACGCCACTCAGCAAACCGAAGTTTTAGCAATCTGTCCGACGCTTGAGGCTGCAACGTTGGATGCGGAAACCCCGATGATTGCGGATTTACAAATCAGTGATCCGGTTCCTGCGCAGACATCAGTCTCGATCGCAGCTATCCTGTCAGTCGTCACTCGCTTTCAAGGTCAGGTCAACGGAGCGGTTAGTCTCATCCGCTCCCAGTCTCACCCGTGGACAGAGCCAGAAGTGACGACCCTAACGACGGTTTCTGACCAAGTTGCTGTTGCCGTTTCTCACATTCTGCTTCAGCAACAAGTTCTCAAGCAGGCTCAATATCAGTCACTGATTCGAGAGTTGACAATGGCTATCCAAAACTCAGCGGATTTGCCGCACGTTCTCAAACTGGCAATTGACGGCACAGCCCAAGCCCTTCAGGTCGCTCAGGGTTCTGTGCTTCGCCTCAGATATTGGAACCCGCGCCATAATCTGCGTTCTTTAGATCGCATTCCTAAAGCCAGAGTGATTGTCGAATGTCAGTGGCGAGACAACGACTCGATCGCTCCACCGCTCCAAAGTTCCCTCTTGAGTGACGCTCCGGTCAGTCAATCTTTCTGGGTGTCAGAATGTGTGGTTTGTCAATATGCGGTCAATCATTCAGCCGAGCCGATCATGTTAAGCAACAAGAGCGATTTTCCGGCAAAGACAGAGACGACGGGAATCGCACCGTTGTTTGAGCCTGAGCAGATGCCATCTCTGTTGGTGGTGCCGCTAGAGAGCAAAAACAAACTGCTGGGGTTTATCACCCTTCAGCACGATCAGCCTCGCGAGTGGCAGCCTGACGAGATTGAGTTTGCTCAATTGATCGGTGCTCAAATTAGTTCTGCTATCATTCAAACTGAGACGCTGCGCCAGGTTGAATCACTGGTCGAAGAGCGCACGGCTCAACTGCAACAAAGCTTAGAGCTTCAGGCAAAGCTGTATGAGATTACTCGCAGACAGATTGAAAAACTGCGGGAAATGAATCAGCGCATGGATGAGTTTCTCAGCACGTTGAGCCACGAATTGCGAACTCCTTTGACCAGCATGATGTTAGCGATTCGGATGCTGCGCGAGGCAGATTTGCCACCCGATCGTCGTGCTCGCTATCTGACCATTCTAGAGCAGCAGTGCGCTCAAGAAACGAGTCTAATCAACGACCTGCTGGCACTTCAAGAACTAGAGAGCAAACAAGTCGCGATTCAGCTTCAGACCGTTGACCTCAAACAAGTAATCACTGATGTGAGCCAGTCCTTTCATCAGCGTTGGGCACTCAAAGAACTGAATCTAGAAATCGAGTTGCCGCCCCGATCGCCTGCTCTCAACACAGATTTGGCAAGTCTCAATCGCATTCTGTTAGAGCTGTTGACCAACGCTGGCAAATATTCAGACCCTGGCAGCACGGTTTCAGTCAACGTTTCGCAGCAAAGCAGACAGCAGGTTTCGATCACCGTCTGCAACAATGGATCTGGCATCTCAGAAGCAGAACTGCCCTACATTTTTGAGAAGTTTCGACGATGCCAGGGTATGACCCAAAACGCGGTACCTGGAACCGGGTTAGGACTCGCGCTTGTGAAGAGTTTAGTGCAGCACTTAAATGGCACGATCGAGGCATCTAGTTTGCCGACCAGTGGCACTCATCTGGAAACTCGCTTTACGGTGACGCTGCCACAGAATCTCGAAATCGCTCAATAGTTCTGATTCGGATTCGATCGTGCGGTGTTTGTAGCCAATTACCGCAAAAACCAGACCATATCTTATTCGGAACTCTCACGCCTTCTCAGAAATTTAGTCAAGGTGTCGAGGCTTTCCAGATTCAAACGGGAAGACTGGGTATAATAACCTGAAGCTATGTTACAAACCATCTCACCCAAACCTCTGCGCTGGCACCAGCAAACCGATTCTCCACTGGCGCGCCAAGTGGACGTTTCGCTGTCGGCGGCTAAGTTTGGCTTCTATCTGTGGTGGGACAGTCGCATTGCAGCCCGTTCTTCGTCACGTCGCGATCGCCGCGCTCAGTGGCTCGTCAACAAGTTGCTCAATTTGGGTCCGACGTTTATCAAGATTGGGCAAGCGCTCTCGACTCGTGCAGATTTGCTGCCGATCGAATATGTCAAGGCGCTCTCTCAGCTTCAAGATCGCGTCCCAGAATTTAGCGCTGACCAGGCAATCGCGATTATTGAATCTGAACTAAATAGCCCACTTCACACCCTTTATCGCGAGTTCGATCGGGTGCCTTTAGCCGCCGCGAGTTTAGGGCAAGTCCATCGAGCCAGACTGCACACAGGCGAAGAAGTCGTCGTCAAAGTTCAGCGTCCGGGACTCGACCAATTATTTGACTTAGATCTCAAAGTATTGGATCGAGTCGTGCGGTTGAGTACGCGCTACTCTGCGACCGCGAGACAATACGACCTCAATGCGATTTATCAAGAGTTTGCTGAAATTCTTTATAAAGAAGTTGACTACGTTCAAGAAGCGATGAACGCTGATCGCTTTCGCCATAATTTTGCCGATCATCCTCGCATTGTCGTGCCGAAGATTTATCCTCGCTACACCACAAAACGGGTGTTGACGATGGAGTATGTGCCCGGAATTAAAGTCAATGATCGCCGGAGTTTAGAGGCGATCGGGATCGATCCCAGAGATATCAATCACCTGGGTATTTGCGCCTATCTCAAGCAACTGCTGCAAGATGGCTTCTTTCAGGCTGATCCCCATCCCGGCAATATGGCGGTGACGCTCGACGGACGGCTGATTTTCTATGACTTTGGCATGATGGCTGAAGTGATGCCAATCAACCGCGATCAGATGGTGAAAACCTTCTTCGCAGTCTTGAA
>JBBQYE010000046.1:0-15071 GCA_038208945.1 Leptolyngbyales cyanobacterium
TGCCACCCGAAAGCTTTCATATGACGCTGGCAGATTTGATCTGGGACAGTGCCTATCGCCATGCTAGCGAGAATCCTGACTTTGAGGGGCAGTTGCGCGATCGTATCGCCAACAGTTTTCAGCAAAGCCAAGCGATTTCTCGAAATAAGCCGATTCGCTTTCAGGCGTTGGGGTTGATGGTGATGCCACGCGCGATCGGACTTTGTTTGGCTCCGACGGATGAAGAGTCTTACGATCGAGCGCTCAAACTGCGACGAGCGATTTACCAAAACCCCGATGTGATCGCGATCGGCATTGAGCAGCAATACTACTTTACGCCGCACATCACGCTGGGCTATTTTGGCAATGTTGAAGCGGGGGTAGACTCCGATCGATTAAGCAAAGCCCTAAACGACTTTAATCAACAGTGGGTAGACGGTCAGCCTCAAGAATTTTGGGTGCATCGCGCCGAGCTTCAAAAATTCGACGACATGACTCACTATCATCGAGAACCTGATTGGGCAGCGTTTGAGTTTTGACGCTACAAATTGGTTGCCCACAACACGCCTGCTGTTGTCAGCAAAAAGAGTAAGCCCATTGCCCCTGCCAGGGGCTTTTTTTTGAGACCAGTCAGCCATTCAGACGTGCGCCCCGTATAGCGAATCAGGTCTGCTGAATCTAGGCTTGCCATCCCAAAAACCCATCCTGCGTGTAAGCCCCAAGCAAGCCCTCGCTGATTGCGATCGACGAGCCGCGCCAAACAGAGCACCATGCCCATCAGCCACAGCCCCGGCAGTTGAGGAATATTGTCTCGTCCTTCCCAAACCAGATGAAGCAGGGCAAAAATCAGACTAGAGATGATCGCGCCACTCCATAGCCCATAAGCTTGCTCTAGTTGCCCTAGCAAAAATCCTCGGAAAATCAGTTCTTCGGTGACACCGATCCAAAGTCCTAGAAATAACGTGGGCAGAAGCACCGATCGCAACTGCTTCCAGTTCTCTGATTTCCACTCGATCCAGCCTAGTAAAGTTTGAACGCCGAACAGAATGGCTAACCCGATCGTTCCTAGTGCCAAACCGCGACTGACTGAGATCAGAAGATCAAGATTCCAGGACAGCCCATAGCGAGCGAAGGGAACATTTTGAACCCAGGCGGCTGCCCAAAGCACGAGCGGAGCCAGCAGATAAAGTGACGCAACAAGCGGCAGCTTTTGACGAATTTCTAAAGGCTTAAACGGGTGCCACTTGAGCGAGATCGCTAAAGGCACCGCGATCGGAAGCCAAATCGTCACCCAGACTGCAAAAAAAACACCTACCTTCAACGGCACCGACGCTTCCGCAAAAAATGGGTGAGCACGATCGAAGAAGGTAGGCATAAAACAAACTAAAAAACGAAGAATGTTAGCGATCGCGCGATCGTCTTTTGGGCCAGTCTATTCTTCTTCATCCTCAACAACACTGATTTGCTCGGTCTTATCTGCGTCGATTTGAATGAGATGAATGTGCTTGTAGCCCAGCTTAATTTCAAACTCATCGCCCGGTTTTAAACCCATTGCTTTGGTGTAGGCTGCACCAATCACAATTTGCCCATTTTGATGCACACTCACGCGATAAGTCGGCTCTCGCCCTCGACCATCTTTTGACCCTTCTGGACTGAGTGGAACTCCTCTTGCCTCCAGCACAGCATGATAGAAGTCTGTTAGGTTGACGCGAGTTTGACTATTTTTAGTAACCGTGTAATAGCCACAACGCTTCGCCCTTTCCCGGCGGGGCAATTGTGACAGTTCTTTTACTTTTTGAAGTAACGCTTTCCCTATTAAAGGGGCAGTTGCAGTTTCAGTCATCTGCTACAGAATATCCCTAGATTACTGAAATGGTAAATAGAGCCAATGGTCAATGTTTGACCTAATAAAATATATCTCTAATCTGCTCTATTTGCACAATATTTTTGTCTAATACCAATTCTCTATGAGGCTACACATAATAAGGAGCTTAGGCCCCTTGTTCCACAGGGGTTAATTCAATGCAAGCTCGAATTCAGTTGGTATAAGTTATCGAGTGTTTGTTAGGTCAATAATTTTTTCTCGATCGTTGCCAGAAGCCGATAATTTTGACTTACTGACTTTAAACTCGCCCTAACTTTATCAAAGATTGCATGAAACAACTGATCTAACATCTCTCGCGGTAAAGCTTATTTTTGGGTGTCAGGTGGTTCTATCAATTTGGGTGAGATGCTAGACTAAGACTTGTAAAAGTGCTGATCTTAGTGACTGTAAACAGTTTTATATTCGCAAATTAGAGGACGGTTCTTTCTGTAACAAACTATTAACTTTAGCAGCCGTTTATTTAGGAAATAGCACTCTCTTCTAGCTACGGTTTCTTTCATTCCGCATCCTTCAGACCCTCAAAGTTGCAGTTTTTGGTTTCTAGAATGCAAGTTGTTTTCAAAATTGTCCGCCAAAACCAAGATTCTTCACCCAGAGTTGAGTCCTACACACTTGACGTTGAATCGAGCAATACCATTCTCGACTGTCTCAATCAAATTAAGTGGGAGCAAGACGGCACCCTTGCCTTCCGAAAAAACTGTCGCAATACAATTTGTGGCAGTTGCTCAATGCGAATTAATGGTCGATCGTCGCTGGCTTGCAAAGAGAATGTGGGCAGTGAACTGGCTCGGTTCTCAACCACTGAAACTCCAGAAATCACGATCGCTCCAATGGGCAATATGCCCGTGATTAAAGACCTCGTGGTAGACATGCAGGGCTTTTGGGCAAACCTCAAAGCCGTTGATCCCTATGTCAGCACGGCAGCACGGCAAATACCAGAGCGAGAATTTTTGCAAACCCCAGAAGAACGATCAAAGCTCGACCAGACTGGAAACTGCATCATGTGTGGAGCCTGTTATTCTGAGTGCAACGCCCGTGAAGTTAATCCTGGGTTTGTCGGTCCTCACGCCTTAGCCAAGGCTTATCGCATGGTGGCAGACTCTCGCGATGACCAGACCGAAGCCCGACTCGACCACTATAACCAAGGCACCGATGGGGTTTGGGGCTGCACTCGCTGCTATCTTTGCAATAGCGTCTGCCCGATGGAAGTCGCGCCGATGGATCAGATTGGCAAGATTAAGAGTGAGATTTTGGCGCGGAACGATGGGCAGACGAGCCGATCTATTCGTCACCGTAAAGTCCTCATTGATCTGGTCAAGCAAGGCGGCTGGATTGATGAACGGCAGTTTGGCTTACAGGTCGTGGGCAATAGCCTTAAAGATCTTAAAGGACTGATGAGCCTTGTCCCGTTAGGGCTGCGAATGTTGGGTCACGGTAAACTTCCGGCAAAGTTTGAGCCGTCTGAAGGGGCAAAACAGGTACGATCGTTGATCGAATCCGTCCAAGCATTCAAAGCACAGTCCAAGAATTCTCAACCTTAGAAAAATCATTACCTGATTAGTTATGACTTCCCCATCTACTCCAGAAACGCCAACTGAAGACCAAAATAGACCCGAACCCGCATTCGGTTGGTCAGCCTACGCCGAACAGATTAATGGGCGCTTTGCCATGATTGGCTTTGTGAGTCTGTTAATTTTAGAATTCTTTACCCATCAAGATTTCTTTACTTGGTTGGGCTTGAGATAAAATCCTCTATCACCGTGGGTCTGTGGGCACTCCTAGCGGTTGTCCGGCACGGTTATAGAGCAAAATATCCCATTGCCCTCTAGCGTTCGACTCAAACGCGATCGTGGCTCCATCTGCGCTCATCGTTGGGTTTCTCACCTCGGCTCGAATATTTTCGGTCAGGTTGCGCAACTGGCGGAAGTCACGATCGTACAAATAGATCCCTGTGATTCCCTGCCGACTTCCAGCAAACACAATATATCGCCCGTTGTCTGAAACCGCCGGACTGGATGCCATCAGATCGAGAGAATTTAGCCCCGGCAAGTCTAGTAACCGCTGCTCAATAGTGTCATATAAATAAATGTCTTGACTGCCTCGACGATCGGACGCAAACACAATGTAACGACTTGCAATGCGCGGAGACACGTCTGAAAATGGACTATTCAGACTTCTCCCTCCCGGATCAAACGGAAACGGCAGCAACTGCGCCCCTGCACAGCCATTGAGCAGGGTAGCAATCGCAGCCAATCCCAAAAAAACGAAACGCTTCACACACAAAACCTAACTAGGGAGCCGTCGTCGGTGAGTTGGTCGGACGATCGTTAGGAATATCTAACTCGACAAAAGCACCTCGATCGAGCACTTCAATATCCCACTGTCCACGAGTGCTGCTCTCAAACGTCACATATCGCCCATCGGGGCTAATGCTCGGACGACGCAGCCATCCTTGATAGGCAGACATCAGCACCTGCGATTGCTGAGTGGCTCGATCGTAGAGCCGAATCTCAGGAATGCCTCGATCGCTGGCAATGTAAGCGAGATAGCGACCCGTGTAGCTGAGACTCGGATTTTCAGCGACCGCGTTTGGACGATTGAGGCGTTGCAGATTGACGAACTTCTGCTGCTCCAAGTTATACAGCAAAATGTTGCGGCTTCCGTCACGGCTCGACACAAACGCCAAAATGCGACCATCGCCGCTCAGAGCAGGTTGCTCATCGTTATAGCGGCTGTTGAGCGACATTGACCCGATCGGTGAGACTCCGGTAGGGCTGCAAGCGGTGAGCAAACTCAGAAAAAGCAACTGAGTCATTAGACTAATTCTCGATCGCAATTCACTTTTCACAACACAAATGCCGTTCATGACAAATCCCCCCAACTTCTCTCAGCGCCAGAAGCAGTGGGGGGATCAAGACAGGTGAGATCAACAATCGACGCGCTCAAACAACCTGAACGGTTAGACTAAGACCCTCCCCAGTTGTCATTCTCGTCATCATTTGGCTCAACGGGACGATAATCGACATAGTCTGAAGACGGCTCCTCTGCACTTCTGCGACGGTTGGCGATGTCTTCGTCGGTTGGGCGAGGTCGTCTCGGCGCAGCAGATCCCTGCGAAGGATTACCTGATCGCGGGGCGACATTTCGGCTGCGAGGGCGGTCGTCAAAGTCATTATCAACCGTTGCGTCAATGACAGGATAGTCTGGACGAGCGCGTGGTCTACGAGTTTTGTCAGAAGGATTTAGCCGCTCGTCGCGAGTCCGATTTGAGGGGCGACGATTGGCGCGATCGTCATAGTCACCACGCGCTGATCGGACATCTTGGGTGCCTTGAATTCGAGGACGACGCGCCCGCTCATCAATCACGTCCTGATCCTCAAACTCAGCGCTTTGACGATAGCGAGAGCTAACCGGACGATCGGAATCTACGATCGGGGTGTTGCGTTTTGCCTGCTCGGTCGAGACTTTACGAAGACGCAAATTTTCAAGCACAAAGAAAATAGAAGCGCCCGTTAGCAGCACTTGACCAAACTGCATAATCGGGTCAAAGCGCCAGCCATAAAAAATTAAAATCAAGCCACACAGCAAGCCGACAGCAGAAAAGAAAATATCGGAATCTCTCGACAATTCAGGACGGAACGATCGGACGGCATAAAGTCCCGCCCCACCGACCGCCAAAATAATCCCAGAAACACTAGCTAGATTGAACTGAAAGTTAACCATTCCCTGTCTCCTAGGTAAGCCTTATGATAGCGAGTTATGCCTAAGATCTCCACTGTAGCAAGCACCCGCTCGCTCAGACCTACCAATTGTTTTTTATGCCCTACATATAGAGCCTAAATTTTTCACCCCAAAGCAGAAACCTCAGCATTAGCAGGAAGAGTGAACCAACTTCAACAACTGCCCCCACCACAACCGAGGTTTTACCATAGCCAGAAGATTGATTGGGTCACTGCTTGGCGTTAAGAACGTCGAATTTTATCTTTTTGACTGATGAGGATCAGCCCGATCGTGGCAGGAACCAGCACCACCACCACGCCAGCCAGCAGGCTCAACAAGAAATTTGTTAAAGAAGGTGTCATCTGTCTCAGCGTCCTCTATCTACAGCAAGCAAATCACCATAATTTTAGTCGGTTGCCACACGGTTGTATAGAGTTTTGAAAAATGGGATCGCGATCGCCCACTCCGCTACTCGTTGAGGACTCGCACCCACCAAACGCTAGAATTGGATGAGACGTGCCAGCACCGCTTCAACTTTTCATAAAACGCCCCATGATTTCTTCGACCATCGTCTCGTTGACTCTGAGCATCTTACTCGGACTGATGATTTTTCTGTTTATCATCCGCATCGTCCTCACCTGGTATCCGCAGGTGGAATTAAAGAAATTTCCCTTTAGCTTGGTGGCGATTCCAACCGAACCCTTTTTGGCGATTACGAGAACGCTAATTCCTCCCATGGGTGGCGTAGACATTACCCCGATCGTTTGGGTGGGCTTATTTAGCTTGGCAAGAGAAATCTTGCTCGGACAGCAAGGACTTTTGACTATGCTGAACTGAGAGACGAAAGGAGGAATCCTATCCCTCGTCTTTTGGTTGCATCACTTTTTCAACAAAATTAGTGTAGATTTCGCCCCTGAGAAACTCTGGAGTTTCTAAAATCTTTTGGTGAAACGCGATCGTCGTTGGCAATCCCGTAATAGCGCATTCTCGCAGCGCTCGCTTCATGCGACGAATCGCAGAGGGACGATCGGTTGCCCAGACAATTAATTTGCCGATCAGCGAGTCATAGTAGGGCGGAATCTCATAGTCAGTGTAGACGTGAGAATCCATTCGCACACCGGGTCCGCTCGGTGGCAAATAGCCGCTAATGCGTCCGGGGCTAGGGCGAAAGTTAAAATCAGGATCTTCGGCATTGACGCGACACTCGATCGCATGTCCTCGCAAAACCACTTGATCTTGAGTAAAACTCAGCGCTTCACCCTGAGCAATGCGGATTTGCTCGGCAATCAGATCGATCCCTGTAATCATCTCCGTGACAGGATGTTCGACTTGAATCCGCGTGTTCATCTCCATGAAATAGAAATCGCCAGATTGGTCGAGCAAAAATTCGACGGTGCCTGCCCCTACATAATTGATGGACTTAGCCGCGAGAACGGCAGCATTGCCCATCTTTTCACGTAACTCTGGGGTCAGAGCAGAACTGGGAGCTTCTTCTAACAGCTTTTGGTGACGACGCTGAATCGAGCACTCCCGCTCACCTAGGTGAACGACGTTGCCGTAGCTATCCGCTAAAATCTGAAACTCAATGTGTCGAGGATTTTGAACATACTTCTCGACATACACGCCTCCGTTTCCAAAGGCGGCTTCTGCCTCGCCTTGCGCTGCCATATAAAGTCTGCCCAAGTCTTCGTCTGCCGTGACGAGCCGCATTCCTCGCCCACCGCCGCCTGCGGTCGCCTTAATAATCACCGGGTAGCCCATCGATCGTGCGATCGTCCTCGCTTCCTCTTCATCTTTTACCAGCCCTTTACTACCCGGAACGGTCGGCACTCCGACTCGCTGCATCGTTTTTTTGGCAGTCGATTTGTCGCCCATCGATCGAATCGAGTCGGGTGAAGGACCGATAAAAACAATCTGATGATCGGCACAAATTTCTGCAAATCGAGCATTTTCTGCCAAGAAACCATAGCCGGGATGAATCGCCGTAGCGTTGCGAGTCAGCGCCGCCGCAATGATATTGGGAATATTGAGATAGCTCTTACTGCTAGCGGGTTCACCAATGCAAACGGCTTCATCTGCGAGTTGCACATGCAGCGAATGACGATCGATCGTGGAATGAACCGCAACGGTGGCGATTCCCATTTCTTCACAGGTGCGAAGAATTCGGAGGGCGATTTCCCCCCGATTGGCAATCAGAATTTTCGAGAAACGCATGTTCTATGGGTAGGTTCTAATTCAGAAGATTCACACTTCTGAGGGACGCTGAAAGATAGCTTGCCGTGTTTCAACATAACCGATTCAGGACGGTGATTGTTCATCATCAGCATGACAATTTCAGTCATCGTGTAGTTGCCTCATGACTGCTGGGGCAAGCCCTGACCAGATAGGGGTTTTAACCTTTGCTGCGTCTAACCCGTCTGCTGCCCAAGTGTTGCAGGTTCTCAGAATAGAGTAGTGCCCGATCGCTTCATAAAACCCGCTTGTGTCGATCGAGCTGTCTTGAATGCGAATGGGCTGCCCCTGAGAGTCGAGTTGAAACGAGGCTTTAATAAAGTCTACTAATTGTAAATAATCTTTTTGACTCATCCCGACGCATTTTAGTTCGACATTTTGCTCGTTGGGTAATTCTGAATAGCCTTCTACATATAGAGCAGTCGGATTTCCGGGCATCAATAAACTTCTGAGAACACTGGGAATTTTGACCTGTGACCAACTGGGCGTATTCATATAGAAATCTCGATCGCCCCAGCCAAACTTAAGATATCGATAGTTTTGTTGCGCATCTCGCCCAATTTGATCGAGAGACAAAAACTGACTCCAATCGAACGCTTGATTCTGCACCGGAAGAATCAAATTAACGTGCATTGAGCCGCCTGCAACATAGATTCTAAACGGTTGAGTTTGGCAACTGTGGGCAGGCGTTCCCCATCTTCTAGGCGTGACATAGGCAATTCCGAGAAGGGTTGTGGTGATCACAATGGGCGCAACAACATATCGCAAAGTCCGCTTTAGAAAAGTAGAATGTCCCTTGAAAAATTTTTGATTCATGACGGGTGGACAAAACTCTGAAATTACCCTATCGGTGCGATCGTACCCTGCATCCAAGCTGTCAGGAAAACTTCACACCCTCAAGGTTGATCGATCACAGTAAAATCTGAAAGTGTCGCAGAAGGAATTGATTCTATGGCGAAAAAACCTGCTCCCACTGAAAAAAGAATCGTGCTACCGGGGGTCAGTTGGCAGCAGTTTGAGACGCTGTTAGACGAGTTAGGATCTCATCGCACGGCGCGACTAACCTACGATCGCGGCAAGCTCGAAATGATGACTCCGCTCGAAGAACATCAGCGCTGTAGCCGCCTAATTGAGTCACTGCTTCTCGTCAGCGCCGATGAACTAGACGTGCAGATTCACCCGATCGGATCAGTTCTGCTCAAGCGCGCAGATTTAGAATGTGTCGCTCAACCCGATGCGTCTTATTATCTGACTGAAAAAGTCCGGCTCTCAAATCGAGCAGAACTCGATCTCAGTCAAGCCCCGCCTCCTGATATTGCCGTTGAAGTTGCCATCACCAAAAGCGCTTTAAACACGCTGGGAATTTATGCTGCGTTGGGACTGCCGGAGGTTTGGCAATATTGGACGACGATCGGAGATAACGTCCTTAAAGGAAATTTACTGATCTATCAGTTGCAAAACGGTGAATACGTTCAGCGTCTCGCAAGCCCGACGTTTCCATGTCTGCCAGCAAAACGAGTATTAGAGTTCTTAGACCAAAGCGATAAGATCGGGTTAGCTCAAGCGCTGACAGTCTTTCGGAGTTGGATTCAAGAGCAGCGATCGCTCAACATTTAATGGATCTTTTTAATTTTCACGAACCCCAAGGAACAGAAGCCCCGATCGTGGCAAATCTTCCTCACAGTGGAATGTTTGTTCCGGGCGCGATCGCCGCGCAGTTTACACCCGACCATCTGCGATCGCTCCCCAATACCGACTGGTATCTCGATCAACTTTACGCGTCGCTTCCTAAATTAGGAATCACAGTTCTGCAAGCCACTCACAGCCGATATGTCGTCGATCTAAATCGTCAGGTTAAAGATCCCATTTTTGGCGACTTTTGGACAGCCGCAATTCCTGAAAAAACGGCGTTTGGACAACCAATTTATCAATCCCTTCCCAGCCAAACAGACATTGAAGGACGGGTTCGAGACTTTTATTTGCCTTATCACGATCGTTTAGCAGCAATTTTACAAGAAAAGCTCGATCGCTTTGGCAAAGTCTATCTTCTCGACCTTCACAGCTTTATGGGGCTGATCACCGATCAAATATGTTTAGGCAATCGCAACGGAGAAACGTCTTCAGAATTTTTGATCTCTATAGTAGAAAAGAGTTTTTTAGAAGCGGACTATCAAGTTGTGAGAAATAAAGTTTTCACAGGAGGTTATATCACTCGACATTATGGTCAACTGCCCGGAGTCGAAGCACTGCAAATCGAAGTTCGATACCCCGTCTATTTAGATAACACTCAGCTCGCAAAATCACAGCCTCCTGACTGGCGTGTTCCTGAATTTGATGCTGCCAAGAAAAAGTTTGATGCTATCTTCGGCTCTCTCAAAACTGTGCTTACAAATTCTCCGCCAACCTGTCTTTAGTCATTTAAAACAGATTCGTAAATTTCCTGACCCTAAGCCTCACATCTCACGCATTACTTTATCGCTTCATGATTAAACTCCACACTCATTAGAAGCCTTGATGAAGATGCACAGACATCTGAAAAGGCACCAGGAAATTGCCGTAGAAGTGATGTAGTTTGATCAACTGACTGATTTGAGCAAAGCCCTGTTGATCAAAGTTCTCCTTATATTCAGTTCAGATTCAGCCAATTGGCGCTAAGAAGGCAGCTTCCTGCATAACCTTCCGAATTGATCGCTAAACGAGATGTAGAGAGTAGGAGACATTGATACCTGTCGATCGCTCAGATCAACTTAGTCAAACGCGAGGCTATGGAACTCTACCGAGTGTTCTCTAGTCCCAGAAGACGGGAATACTATCACACAGCCGACTGACCCCATTTCTACCGAGAGCAACTGAAAGACCATGATGCCAGCAACCTCTTTTTACGCTGATGCAGAATACGGAAACTCTTCTCTAGAGAGCTTTCGTCCTCAGAGCTACGATGTAGGTTATGTCGATCGCGATACAGAACCCGCTTCTGATGACCTGATGGATGTCGAAGTTGAGTATGTCGATCGCGCAGGACTTCTCGTACCAGCCCGTCGAACGACAGACTTGGTGAGGCTATATCTTCAAGAAATTGGTCGCGTCAGGCTGCTAGGTCGAGATGAGGAAGTCTCAGAAGCTCAAAGGGTGCAGCGCTATATGCGACTTTTAGAAGAGCGGAACGAAGAAGCTCTCAAAGGCAACGCCTCGATCGAGCGCTATGTGAATTTAATCGATGCCCGCGATCGTTTAACCTCTAGTCTGGGGCATCGTCCATCTCTAGAGCGCTGGGCGGCTGAAGCCAGTGTCGCGGTCTCTGATCTCAAGCCCATCATGGCAGAGGGCAAGCAGTACTGGGCAAAGCTCGTCGGTCGGTCGGTCGAAGAACTTGAACAGACTCAAACTGAAGGACTCAAAGCAAAAGAACACATGATCAAGGCAAATTTGCGCCTTGTAGTGTCGGTTGCCAAAAAATATCAAAATCGAGGTCTAGAACTGCTGGATTTGATTCAAGAAGGCACACTAGGTCTAGAACGCGCTGTTGATAAGTTTGACCCCACCAAGGGCTACCGATTCAGCACCTATGCTTACTGGTGGATTCGTCAAGGCATCACCCGTGCGATCGCCACTCAAAGCCGCACGATTCGACTCCCGGTTCACATCACCGAAAAGCTCAACAAGATTAAGAAAGCTCAACGCAAAATTGCTCAAGAGAAAGGGCGGACTGCCACGATCGACGACATCGCGGTTGAGCTAGAGATGACGGCTCCTCAAGTGCGAGAAGTGTTGCTGAGGGTGCCACGATCGGTGTCTTTAGAAACGAAAGTCGGTAAAGAAAAAGACACCGAACTAGGTGACTTGCTGGAGACAGAAGAAACTTCGCCTGAAGAAATTTTGATGCGAGAGTCACTTCGCCGCGATTTGCTGCAACTGCTAGCAGACCTGACAAGCCGAGAGCGGGACGTGATTCAGATGCGCTTTGGTTTGGGCAGTGATGGGCACCCCTACTCACTTGCAGAAATCGGTCGGGCGCTCGATCTGTCACGGGAGCGAGTCCGTCAAATCGAGGCGAAGGCACTGCAAAAACTGCGCCAGCCCAAACGCCGCAACCGTGTCCGCGACTATCTAGAATCTTTGAGCTAGAACACTCTCATCAACATGGAGACATTCTTATTGGGAAAGAAGCTTAAACCCCCTCTTTCACTGAGTTAGAAGCATCCCTTTACAGTGTCCAGCTTTGAGTATCATTGCAACAAGGTGACTTTCTTGCAAATTACCTTGTTTTTTTATATGCTATATTCTCTAGAAAGGAGGCTTTGGTGAGAATATGAATGCTTCTGTGTACACCGCAGCTTCTCTAAAAGCTGAACTAAACGAAAAAGGTTGGCGTTTAACTCCACAGCGCGAAACCATCCTGCAGGTCTTTCAAAACTTGCCTGAAGGAAACCATCTGAGTGCAGAGGACCTCTATGACGCGCTGCAAGCAGATGGGGAAGGCATTAGTCTATCCACAATTTATCGCACCCTCAAAATGATGGCGCGAATGGGAATCTTGCGGGAGTTAGAGCTTGCTGAAGGGCACAAACACTATGAGATCAATCAACCTCACCCCTATCATCACCATCATTTGATCTGCGTGCGGTGCAGCAAAACGATCGAGTTCAAAAGTGACCCCATTCTCAAAATCGGTACTAAAGCAGCACAGAGAGAAGGCTATCACCTGCTCGACTGTCAGTTGACCATCCACGCTGTTTGCCCAACTTGCCAGAGATCGCTGCTGCCCAGTTAGCGATAAGCGACTCTAGCGTCTAGACCGCGCGATCGCAGCAAGCTCGATTGCTTCTCGGCTCCGTTTTGGTTGGGATAAGCCCCTGCCAACACATAATCGCCAAGCTTAGATCTTGCCTCAAATGCGCCTGGAACCACTTGTCTGACCTTGAAGAGTGTATTGTAATCCTGTTTGGGAACGACGACGATATAGCGGTTCACACGATCGTAGTTGTTTCCATCTATGGTACTTCCCAATGCCGTTAGCGTCCGTGCATCGGCAATGCCTGTCACCGGGAGTCGTCTATCCTGCTGAAAGCGTTGAACCGCGTCACTGGTTTGAGTTCCAAAGTAGCCTGTTGCTGTCCCGCTAAAGTAGCCAAGGTTTTGGAGACGACGCTGAAGATCTATGACATCAGAACCACTATTTCCGATCGTCAACTGCCGACCCGACGGATTATAGCCAGTGTCAGGGACAGTCGTAGAACCTGAAAGAGACTGCATGACCTGATAGCCCGCAATTCCATCCGCCGTTAGCCCTCTGTCTCGCTGGAGTCTGAGCACCGCATCTTCAGTCTGTTGCCCAAATACACCGTCGATCGCGCCACTATAATAGCCCGCCTCACCCAAACGACGCTGCAAATCACTGACAGCACTACCTCGATCGCCCTGCCGGAGAACTCCGCTATAGGTGCCATTGCTAAAATTTTGGTCAGAGGTATTAAAGCCTTGGCTAACGGTTTGGCTATCTCTTGACAGTGCAGCTTCTGTAGCGGGTCCTACAACCCCATCGGGATTAAGTCCATTGCGGTGCTGACATTCAACAACCGCTGTCTTTGTCACAGAACCAAAAACGCCGTCAGCAGAACCCTGATAGCAACCAGCCGCCGCTAGACGACTTTGCAGGTCAGAAACCTCAGCGCCACGATCCCCCTGCTGTAAAAGCGCCATCGCAGAGTTGGCAATGCTCAAAATCGTCAAGCTGACTGCAATGCTCAAAAACTTAACCCACGCTGCACTGGAAAGTTTCTGCCAATTTAGCCCATTTAATAAAGGGATAAAGCGAGGCTGTGCAATGGATCGATCGTCGCCAGTCAACTCGTTAGCACACGCTAAATGCAAATAAGCAAGGGTTTCCATAGTCTTCAGACGGGGATTATTAAACGAGGCTAGTGTAAAAGGCTTTTTACTTTTCCTTGACCAACATCTTAGCCTTATCCCCTACTGAGTGCCTATACCTTGACGCGGAATCCTACTCTGATCAAAGGTCTTCTTAGGAATAGATGGAGACCTGGTTAACTTTACGGGCTGTTCTTCTCGATATTTCCAGCTTTCACCCAGCCTTCGCGATCGCTGGGTTGCAGTCTCACCTTCTGCCAGTCACCATCAGAGCTAGTTTCCAACACAGTTACCTTATCGTTGTATTCGATGCCACCAATTTGCCCTGACTCTCGACCCGGCGCGTCACGAAGAATTAGCCCGATCGATTGACTGACTCGCCCTTCATAAGCGCCTGATGGCAGAGGTTTAGGAGAGGGAGACGCATCAACTGTATCGGGCTGATTGGTGGAAACCGCTTTAGGTTTCGCTGCCGTTTTGGTCGGCGAAAATGGCTTGTCGTTGGGAAAGACAGGTCTGGGGGGTGGAGTGCTTAACTTTGCGATGAAGAATTGAGCCGCAACAAAACCGCCCCCCGCTAAGAGCGCGATCGCCAAAAACAATCCTGTAAAAACTTTCAATAAACCCGACCAACTCATGGTAATTTCCCCAAGAACGGCGAAGCAAGGAGAATCTTAGCATCTGTCAGCATAGAAGCACGGGGAATTTTGCCAATCTGCTGGTTATTCAGGCTGTTGAAGTTGGCGCTGAATCCGATCGCTCAAACTACTGTGCTTGGAGGCGAGCCGTGCCTTTCCTGCGGCTGCCCATTCCTGCAAAAAGTCAATTTGTTCCTTTGCAGTCTGGGCAAGGGGGACAGTTTGGCTTGCCGCTTCTAGAATGTCGTCTGTCGTGAAATCTCGATTCTGGCTAAAACCGAGGTGCATCGCCTCGATCAAGGTTTGCTCAATTTCTGCCCCAGAGAAATCAGGGGTTTCGTAGGCAAGGCGTTCTAAATCATAGTGCTTAAGGTTATGAGGACGTAGGCGAGACAGATGAACGGCAAAAATGGCACGTCGCTCCTCTTGAGTAGGTAGACCCACAAAAAAGATTTCGTCAAATCGTCCTTTTCGCAGCATTTCTGCGGGCAAAGACTGAATATTATTCGCAGTGGCAACCACAAAGACCGGAGACCTTTTTTCGGCTAGCCAGGTGATGAACGTGCCGAACACGCGGCTAGTCGTCCCAGCATCGCCTCGACTATCTAAGCCAGCAAAGGCTTTATCAATTTCGTCGATCCAGAGAATGCAGGGAGCCAGTGCCTCAGATAGCTGAATCATTTGGCGAGTTCGAGATTCTGACTCGCCGACCAATCCTGCAAACAGGCGACCGACATCCAGCCGCAATA
>JBBQYE010000047.1:0-14908 GCA_038208945.1 Leptolyngbyales cyanobacterium
GCACTCGGCATCATTCATGCGGCGGTGATGGCTCGGTTGGGCTATCGGGTGCTGTTGATCGAGCGTTTGCCCTTTGGACGAATGAACCGCGAATGGAATATTTCTCGCAGTGAGTTTCAGAGTTTGATTGATTTGGGGCTGTTTACTCTGGCGGAGTTCGATCGGGTCATTGCTAGAGAATATGTCGATGGATTTCATAAGTTTTTTGATGCCAACAATCCGCCTCAGGCAAAGGCACGAGTGCTGCACACGCCCACGGTTTTAAATGTGGCGATCGACTCCGATAAGCTGCTCAAACTCTGCGGTGAAAAACTGCGCGAGTGTGGCGGCGAGATTTGGGAAGAAACCGAGTTTTTGAGAGCAGACATTCGCGCTCATGAGGTCACGATTCAGGCGAAGCATTTGCCGTCTCAAAGTGAAAAGCAGGTGACAGGACGCTTATTGATCGACGCAATGGGAACGGCTTCTCCGATCGCGTGGCAACTCAACGGAGGTCGCGCCTTTGATAGTGTCTGCCCGACGGTTGGAGCCGTGATCAGTGGCGGATTTGAGCCGGGGGTTTGGGATTCTCAGTTTGGGGACGTTCTCAACAGCCACGGCGATATCTCACGGGGGCGACAACTGATTTGGGAGCTATTTCCGGGAGAAGGGAACGACTTAACGTTTTATCTGTTTCACTATCATCAAGTACATCCCGAAAACCCCGGTTCGCTGCTGGAGATGTATGAAGATTTCTTTACGATCGTTCCTGAATATCGCCGCTGTGACGTGGACGAGTTGGTGTGGAGCAAGCCGACCTTCGGCTACATTCCGGGTCACTTTAGCATCAATGATCACGATCGCCATGTGGCATTCGATCGATTGATGGCGATCGGCGATGCAGCTTCTCTACAATCGCCGCTTGTGTTTACCGGGTTCGGGTCGCTCGTGAGAAACCTTACCCGCATGACTCATCTGCTCGATACGGCTCTCAAGCACGATTTATTGAAAGCGAAACAGCTCGATCGGATTCGTGCCTATCAAAGCAATGTCGCAGTCACCTGGCTATTCTCAAAGGGCATGATGGTGCCCACGGGCAAGTCTCTGCCGCCCCAGCAGGTGAATGCGATGCTCAACACGTTTTTTGATGTGTTAGCCGCCCAGCCGCCTGACATTGCGGAGGCGTTTATCAAAGACCGCGTGACGTGGCTGCGGTTTAACCAGATGGCAATTATTGCGGCATGGAAAAACCCGATGCTGCTGCTGTGGATCTGGGAAATGGCAGGCGCGAAGGACTTGGTTCGCTGGTTTGGCAGTTACTTCAATTTTGGATTTAATGCCCTGTTAAGCTGGATTTTTGCGGGCTGGCTTCCTGGCGTTTTGCATCAAGTGCAGCCTTGGTTAGAGCCGCGTTTTCCGGCTTTGTGGCTGTGGCTGTTGTCTCAGGCATACGCCATCACTTACGGCATGGGTAAACCACAAGCGATGCCAAAACCCAGGTTTTTGGCGCGTGAAGTGATCTCGGAGCCATCAGAGCCTCATCCAGATCCAAGCTCGGCGACGAGAGAAAGTCAGGTTACAAGCTAGCGATTCTTAGGAACATGGATTTATTAGAGTGCAACTTCTCACCCTCACCCTAGCCCTCTCCCCAAGGAGAGGGAACAAGACTCTCACTCCCTTCTCCTTGGAGAGAAGGGTTGGCGAGGGCTTGCCCCACTCCGTGAGGAGGGCAGAAGACGCTCACAAATCTTCCAGGTTATTTAATCCACGATCCTTAGAGAAATCAAAATCGAGTCGAGAAGAGTTGATGATCTTTTTCGACCCGATCGGACTGCGTACTGAGTAAGGAAATTTCTGGCAAAGAAACTACTAATCTTGGACAGCCCTAAGTCCTCCAATTCTGGGGGAGTCTAACGTTCAGAACCCTCAGAGGAAGATAGGTAAATTCATTCAAGGAAAGCTCCTAATCTAGAGATTGACTCCTGCAAAGGTGTTGCATTGTTCTGGATTGCCTGACTGAATGCCCTTCTTAAACCACTGAACTCGCTGGGCTGCACTGCCGTGCGTGAAAGACTCTGGCACCACGTAGCCTCTTGCGCGTTCTTGCAAGTTATCGTCCCCAATTGCACTGGCTGCTGTGAGCGCTTCTTCGATATCACCCTGCTCTAAGATTTTTCGCGATCGTTGGGCGCGATTTCCCCAAACCCCAGCAAAACAGTCTGCCTGTAGCTCTAGCCTGACCGATAGCTGATTGGCTTCGGCTTTACTTGAACGACTTTGAAGGGATTGTACTTTGTCAGAGATGCCCAGCAGATTTTGGACATGGTGCCCTACTTCATGAGCAATCACATAAGCTTGAGCAAAGTCTCCGGGTGCCTGGTATTTAGTCTTCAGGTCGCGGTAGAAACTCAAATCGATGTAGACCTTCTGATCTCGTAGGCAGTAGAAAGGACCCATTGCCGATTGTGCAGACCCGCAGGCAGACCGCACGACATCTGAGTAAAGAACCAGTTTTGGCTTCACATAATTGCCACCGCTTTGTCTAAAAATATCGCTCCACGTATCTTCGGTGTCTGCTAGAACGACGGACACAAAGTCAGACATTTTATCGGTTCGGGGCGCATCTGTCGTTCGAGGCGATCGAGACTGCGGTGCAGCAGGAACCGGACGATCTCCAGACGGATTGGCTTGATTGAGAATGACGCTGGGGTCGCCTCCTAAAAAGGTCACCACGAGCGCCAAGATGATCGTTCCAATGCCACCCCCGATGATGGGGGCAGACACTCCTCTGCCGCGTTGGTCTTCAACGTTTGTGCTTCTACGCCCCTTTTCCCAGTCCATTGATGCTAGTCTCCGATGTTTATAGTTTCCGTGTGCGGCTACTGCGCTCTCAGCTATCTGTTTAGTCGTCAAGAGCATAGCTGTCTAGCTCAACAAGAGCATCCCTCTTTGGCATAGAGATCTTCGTTCACTCAGAAGCTTGAGGAGATGAATTTGAATAGTCGAGGACTCAGCGCAATATTGCCCAAACTTGGGGAGACTTTTGCTTAATTGCTGCGGCGTGGGAAAGAGGGCAAGTCAACAGCAGCAAGAGATTTCAGCTTTTTAGCAGATCGGAGAGGATAGACGATCGGAGACGGTCCACTCGTAACTAGGGGCATTTCACCCTCTTCCTGAACAGAGTTGTGGGTCGCCATTGATCGCAGCGTGATAAAAGGCGATGAAGATTGTGCCCACTCAGATGACGTTTGCTCGATCGCGTCCGATTGAGGTGCTACAGGCTCAGGCAAATCAGTCTCTTGTGGGTTAGCAGACTCCTCGATCGCGTGAATCTCGTTCAAAATTTCATCATCTTGAAGTGAATCTGCAAAATCAGCCGCCGAGACAAAAGGGTCAGCCGCAGATTCAAACGATTGCAGAGCATCCTCGAATTTTTGTTCTAAGTCGAGTTCGATCGCAGACGGAGTTTGGTCTGGGTTCGTTAATTCTGCTTCTTGAGTTTTAACAGGCAGTGATTCGTCGGGCGTAAATAATTGGATTTCGGGAGACGGTGATGACTCGTATTCGGAAGTGGTCGATCGCTGAATTGTGTAACTCACCATCGGCGGATTAATATTGGGCACTTCCATAACCGGGAGTTCAAATAACTCCTCTTCGATCGCTGCCATAGGTGCGTCATCAATCTCCTGATAGAATACCCGATCGTCACTCTCGCTAAAGATAGGTTCCTCATCCCAAGGAGACGGAATATAGTCGGGTTGAGGGTTTTTTATCAAAGGGTCGAGTTCTGCAAATTCGGGTTGGGCTGACCAAGGTTGGACAGGTTGCGCTTTTGGCGCTAACAGGTCAGAGGGGCGATGGATCGGGTCGTGCTTGAAATACTCTGCTCTAGTGTTGAGCGATAAGTCATCTAAACTATCGATCGATTTAGCAACCGGAACATCAAGACACTTCTCTAAAGCCGTCTTAAACTGCATCGTGTAACGCTGCTGCCGAAGCAGGCGCGATCGCAGATCTCTACAGGCATTTTCGGTTTGATGCACGAGCTGCGTCTGGTCAGTGTAGCGCTGCTGAGTCAGGGCACATTCTCGCTCTAGCTGGGCAACTTGTTCTTGACTGGCTTCTAGCTGGTTAGTCAGCGTCTCAACTAAGATTTGCTGTCTTTGAGCGGTTTGCTGAGAGTGCTCTAACTCTCGAAACAGCTTCACGACCTGTTCTTGAGTGGTCGTCAGTTCTTGGGTTTGTTGGGCGATGTGGGCAGTTTGCTCGTGCGATCGCCGTTTGATTTGACTCGATTGTGACTCCCAGTGTCGTCGCTCTAGCCGCAGCATATTGCGAGTTTGTTGCAGCGCTTTGGTTAAGTTGGCGATTTGGGCGTGAAATTCTTGGTCTTGCTTTTCTAACACGCCAACCAGATCGTCTTTTTGTCGGTGAAGATCTTGATTTTGTTGCTCTAATGCTTGGATACGATCGCTCAGCGATTGCAGCAATTCACTCTGATCAGGGTTCTCAGGAGTTGCGTGAGGAATTTCGTCCACGGGCAGCGCATTAGGAAAATCAACCGTTGTCCATTCTTCTGCAAGCGAGTCTGGCTCGACTGACTCAGACGGGGGAACGGACTCAAACAAGCGGGGATTATTGTTTGAATTTTCGGCTTCACTCATCACTGTTTACCCTAGAAGAAAGGAACCTTACGATCGCTGGTTGGCTGAGAGTTTGAGACGCAAATCAACGTTTGAGTTCTCCAGACTTAGTTATACCGACAGTTGCTTAGAATTGAACCATCTATCTAAGATTTTTGCCCCATCAGTTTCCGTTTTGAAGAACGAGTTCAACCTTAATATAAAACAATCTTTTACCACACAATTTGACTGATCAGATCTTTAGAGCAAATAATATTTTATCTTTTGGATTGCTTTAACGTTTCTTGCAGCAACTCTTGGTGCATTAAGGCTCGATCGACCAATGAATGAATCTGATCGTCTGAAAGAGCATCGCCGTTTGCATAAACTTCTAGCCAGGTTTGACTAATCTGATCCGCGTCTAACGGCAGATCTGCTAACTCCCATCCTGGGATTTCTAGCTCATCCATCAAGCGGCTCACTTTGGGGTCATAGCTCAACGCAAAACAGCGGCACCCTTCAGCCGCCGCCATAATCAGCCCATGCAGCCGCATCGTGATCGCCATCTCCACCCCACGAAATACTCCTTTTAACTCCTGCGGGTTTTCGAGCACGAGAATTTTGCTCACTCCTGGAAGCTGAGGCTGAATGGCTTGGGCGATCGCTAAATCTTGACTCGCTTGAAAGGGCAACAGCAATAAACACACCTGCGTTGCTTTTTGGAAGTCGATTAAGGCGCGAGTCAGAACGGTCACTCGATCGGGCGTTAATAACGGATGCGATCGCAGGTTCACCGCAACTCTGGGCGCAGGCAAATCCCACAGTCCCGGTACGGCTTCTGACTCCATCGCCCAAACGGGATCGGGAGCCAACACTGACGAGATTCCCCACTGATGAAGCAGCGTTGCAGAGGCGCGATCGCGCACACTCACTTCGGCACACTGCTTTAAGACTTGTTGTGTCAGTAATCGAGTCAGCGATCGATTTAAAGGACCGATGCCTTGTGCCCACGCGATCGTCGTCAACCCCATCGATTGGGCGAGTTTCATCAAGCCGCCATAATAAAAAGGGCTGAGTAGGCTGGTTGCATCCTGCATTAAGCTGCCGCCGCCCCAGATAAAAATATCCGACTTCCGCAACGCTTGAACCACGGACATTAGGGACTTACGATCGCAGCTTGCAACTCCATAGCGATCGTGGGTCTGTTGAGGGTTACCCGACAGAACGAAAGGCTCGATTTGAGGCGGTAACATTTGCAGTAGAGAAGCCAGCAGCGCCTCGTCGCCGCCGTTTCCCATGCCGTAATACCCACATAGCACCGCACGACGCTTATCCATTTTTAGAAAATTGAAGTTCTGAATTGCAATCAAGCTTGTAGGGACAACCCACTTCAAGGCATCAGGGACAAACTTTATTTACTTGCCGCCCCTTTAGTCCTACAGAAGTTTAAAAAATGAGTGCAAGAGTATTGCAATAGAGCAGAGTTTTCAGTTGGTCAGCTACTATTGGACTTAACACCCTCTACTCATTTGAAATTTTCCATAGGTGTCATCTTTATTGTAGTATACCTATGATTGCAACTAATTGTTAACGATTTTATAAGGGACATTGAAAACATTTCTACGCAGTATGTTGTTCAATAGATTACAGTCTTTTTCAGTAGAATGAGTAATAACGACTATTGCTTTATTAGAACAGTTAGGTTGCTCTCTTACATAAACTTCAATCTGTCCTGGATTAATCTGCTTAATCTCTTTAACTACGCTCTGGTTGCTTTGTAGAAGTTTTTGCGTTTCTGTAACACTAAGAAGCTCTGAACAGCTAGGTTCAAATATAAAATATTGTCCGCAAGAGCTTTGTGAATAAATTCTCAAACCTTGAGATAAGAAGAAACCAACAGCTATAGAACTTATAGTTCCAATTAGCAATTTAGTACGCATAAAACTCAGTTTACAGAAGAGGTAAGATCAATCTTACCTCTTTCTAACGAAAGATTAAAGAGTTAGTAAGTGTTGTGCCACCACTGCACATACGTACCCCAACCAAGGTAAGACCACAATCCATAATAAAGCTCAAGAATTTCTGGATTAGGCTCCTTATACTGAATATTCATATTGTAAAACGCTCCGTTACTGGTAGTTCCGTTACCTGCCGTTCCATCATCTCTGAATTTGGGACTATCACAAGTACCTTGTACGCCTGAATAAAACGTTTCACGTGTGTAGTTATTTTGATAGTTACCTGTGGCATAACTAGCTGTCACGTGGAATCCATTGTTAAGCAACCAACTGCTCGGAGCAGGGTTACTTTGATTGTAAAAATACCTAACGGGGGCCTTGTTCGGCTTAGGAAAAGCATAGTTTCCACAAGCTGTCTCTGTATTGACTGCGTAGAAATTTGTGTCAAAAGTTAATAATTTTTCTTCGTTTCCAGGATTAAGAAGCTTAAAACTTGAAGCTTTTGTTTTTTTGAACTTATCAGCAGCTCTCTGATGGAACTTCCTGAGTCTAGGATATTTTTGAGGTGAAGGCTTTACTTTATCTCCAATACGAGCTTTACCTTCTCGAAGATCCTCAACTAGATTATTTTGATAATTAACTAACTCTTCAGCAAGTTTTATTATGTCGTTGTCAATTCCTGCCTTTCTAGCTTCTTTGCTGTCAAACATTGCTTAATGAGTTTTGGAATCAAGCTTGCCAAAGCGGTCTGTTACAGTTTTAAGGTCTGCATCTAGCTTTTCTACTTCAATATTGTCTAGTGAAGTTGCAGGAATTGACGGTTCCTGCTCCTCAGAAGGTATGGGTGTTTCCTCAGAGACGGCAGGAACTGTAGGTTTAGAATCGGGTGATGGAGATTGAGCAAGCACTCGTTCAGGCTTATTCGCAATCACAAATATTGTAACTAGAAGAAACAGTAAGGTAGTGGGAAATTTAAGGTACTTAAGACTACTCATCGATTACACTCTATAACTAATACAGTAACTAGAAATGCTACCACGGAGATGTTACATAAAACAATACTCCGGACAAAATTTGAGCAGATTTTAAGGCTCAAACCCTTATCCTGCCGTGGACAGGATCTTTTTTTCCAAGTCAGAGGCAGAGCTAACGTTGAAAAAATAGCTCGATCCTTGAACCATAAGCTCTGAAAGCCTTGTGGAATCGTTCAAAAAAATGTCCGGAGTATTGATAAAAGGTGTTTCTTGCAAAATCACTTAAATGGGTGACACGTTCAAATATCAAATTACACTTCTAAATAAAATTAATTGATCGGTCAATCATGATTTAGCCTTCCAGATACTCAGTGAAATTCCTTAACGTACATCTGGTCGGTCACACTCAGTAAGCTCCAGTAGTTGTAAGTTTTATAAAGCTACTGCATCGACCCTTTTCGGCTGATTTCTGACTTACTGCCCCAGCCTTGCGTAGATCTGAAAAATTAAAGTTACTGATATGATCCTTAAGTCTTAAGACGCACGATCGCCACCCGTCCCAACTCCACAAACTTTATATGCACGTTCTCTCGATTCCGACCTGGGTGATTCATGTTTCTAGCGTTGTTGAATGGATCGCGGCAATCTGGCTGATTTGGCGCTATGCCGAAGTCAGTGGAAATTTCGCGTGGCGATCGCTCTCGTTTGGGATGTTGCCTGCGCTGGTTAGCGCGATGTGTGCCTGCACCTGGCATTTCTTCGACAACCCCGTTTCACTAGAATGGGTTGTGACGGTGCAAGCCGCGATGACGGTCGTCGGAAATTGCACATTGGCGATCGCGGGTTGGTGGATTTGGCGATCGTCCAAAAAATCACCTCAAGAATCCGGTCATCAAGAGCCGCTCAACCATGACTAAAGAAACTCTATTCGGACTTTCGCTGTTTCCCTACCTCGCATTTTTGTGGTTTCTAACTCGCTCCAAAGCGACGCCTCGTCTAGCGCTAATCGGCTTCTATATGACCCTGGTGTTTGTTGCCGTTACGATTCCTGCTGGCATTTATGCTCAGGTGGCTTATCACGACCAGTTAGCTAATGTAGACTGGCTGCATGGAAGCGCAGAATCGTTTTTGACACTTTCTAACATTTTGGTCGTGCTGGGGTTTAGACAAGCGACGATCGAGAACCAGCAGAAAGAGTAGTCGATCGCTAAACTCTACGGATTGAGATCGCGCCAGACGAATCTAGATAAATCCAGTCTTCTTAACGTTTGGGTGCTGCTATGAGTTATTGCCTAAATCTCACCTGTGCCAAACCGCAAAATCTTGATGGTGCCGACTGTGCTCACTGCGGCTCGACGTTGCGATTGCATCACTATCTGGCGCTGAGTCCGATCGCTCAAGGTGGATTTGGCAGAACGTTTCTAGCGGTGAATGAGGCAGAGCTTCTTAAACCTCGCTGCGTGATCAAACAGTTTTTTCCTCAACAGCAAGATGCAACACTTCTCAAAACTGCTTCTCAGCTATTTCAGCAAGAAGCCCAACGGTTAGAGCAGTTAGGACATCATGCTCAAATTCCGACATTACTGGCTTATTTAGAACACGATGACCATCAATATTTAGTTCAAGAATGGATCGATGGAGAGACGTTAGAACAAGAATTAAAGAGCGGGGCGTTTACGGAAGATCAGATTCGTCAACTCTTGCAAGATTTGCTGCCCGTCTTGCAGTTTATTCATGATCATCATGTTATTCATCGCGATATAAAACCCGCTAATATCATTCGTCGCCATGACGATCGAACTCTTGTTTTGGTCGATTTAGGGGCTGCTAAATTTGCCACCGGGACGGCGTTGCTCAAAACGGGGACGATGATTGGCAGTGCAGAATATACAGCTCCAGAGCAGATTCGCGGCAAGGCATTATTTTCGAGCGATCTCTATAGTTTGGGCGTGACGTGCGTTTATCTCCTGACTCAGATGTCACCGTTTGACTTATTTGACGGCACCGAGGGGCGATGGATTTGGCGCGATTATGTCACCACTCCTATTAGCGATGCTCTGGCAACTGTTTTGGACAAACTGTTAGAAAGTGCGACGAATCGACGTTATCGATCGGCAGAGTCAGTCCTCGCTGATTTATCTCCGCCAAAGATTACTCCTCGGTACAGGGTCGAAAATTTAGGGGTTCCGCCGATCTCCCTCAATGATCAGCCAGCCAGAATCTCATCGATTTCTACATCAAAGGTGATGAAGCGATCGAGCTTGCAATCGGCTTCACGTCAACCGTTAAGAATCAGTAATTGGTCATTTCCGGCGGCGCTGATTGTGTTGAGCTTGCCAGTCTTTATGATGAGTGTGTCTCGATCGCTCGCTCCCCCATCTCGCCCACTCAAACATTTTGTAAAACCCACGGTTCAACGTGCCACGATCGCGGTTCCTCACTCGTCAGTCCAGGTTTCGATTTTGACGATCGATCAAGCACAAGTTTCAATCACAGTAGACGGAATACAAGTGTTTCAAGGCATCTTGCCTAAAGGAACTCGCAAAACCTGGAGAGCCGACCAGCAAATCATTCTACAGGCAGAAAATGCGGGATCGCTGATGGTTTCATCCAACCAAAAGCCCGATCGAGTGTTTGGACAGTCAGGTGAAATTAAAGAAGCCGTCTTTTCAAATTGAGAAGATCGACAATGCAGATTGAACCGTTCAATAATGGCAACCCCAATAGACCTCTTGCAAAAGTCTTTGCCCTCACCCTAATTACCTCTCCCAAATGTGGGGGTGGGGCTTTGAACACTGGCACCCTTTATCCCAATCTGGGGAGACGGGGTTGGGGGATGAGGGCATCTTCGGACTTTTGCAAGAAGTTTAATGAGACAATGAATGGCGAATCACTCACGAACCACTCCATTGTCAATTCAATCAACCTACGGAATCGCGAGTCATACGAGCAGCCCTGATTTAGGGTTAGCGATCGACAATTTTGCAGGCGACGATCGTCATCGAGTTTGGCAATTAGGACGCGATCTTTCAACCCATCTTCACCCACTGCTATCCGATTTTTTGCAGCAACAGTCTTGGGCAGATTTGGCGTTTATCGCGGTCGCCACCGGACCGGGAGGCTTCACCGGAACGCGAATCGGAGTTGTAACCGCGAGAACTCTAGCGCAGCAGCTACAGATTCCGTTATTTGGGGTGTCGAGCTTGGCGGCGATCGCTCACTCGGCGCATGAAGGCACGATCGCTGTTCAAATGCCAGCCCAGCGCGGCGAGCTATACGCCGCCATTTATCAAAATTCTTCAGTCGGGTTGACGGCTCTTTTTGCAGATGCTGTGCTCACCTACGAGGCGTGGCAGCAAATTCTCGCGACCTGGAACATACCCTATCAGCTAATCAACGCAGAAGCCGAGCAGGGTGAGCGAGTCACAACGATGCTTAAACTCGCTCACCAGCAATGGCAAAAAGGACATCGCCCCGATTGGTCAGCAGTGCTTCCGTTCTATGGTCAGCACCCCGTCCAGCGTTAACCCTGTTTCTTAAAGCTGTCGAAGGTGTCTTCCACCTTGTTGACCAATTTGTCGATCGCAGTTTCAGCCTGCTCTTGACGATCGTTCTTAACGGTCTCCGAGGTGCGACTCGATGCGCTTGACGTATTAGCATTCGTCGATAGATTGGCTTTTGCAGGTTCGCCTGGGCTATTTACAACATTGCGTTTGCCTTCATAGACCGTCTTTTGCTTTTCACTAGGGCTATCAGGTGCACCAGGCGAGCCTGCTTGAGCCGCAGGAGTGATCGCAAAAAGCAGCAGACCCATCAACAAAGTAGATACGACCACCCGACGAAAATGATTGAAAATTGAGCGAACGCTAACCATAAAACCTATCCTCTTAATAACTTAAAGCATCAACAGTGTTACAAAAGAAGTGCTGTGGCTACGTCTTTCTAGAGACGGGTTTTTATGACAGACCCTTATTCTCTGTGTTGTCTTCAGGCAAACCTGATTACCCCTGAAAGCTTTCAACGTTATGGTCAACTGATCAGTGCCTCAGTGGATGGCGAAGTGTTTAATCAGCAGGATGCTCAGTTGGAGATTCAAAACGGCATTCCCCGGTTTTATATCATGCGGTTGCACGATCGAGGTCGCAAGTTTCGCCACATCACGCGTCATCGACACTGTACCCAATGTCTGGGTTCGCTTGAGGGAAAAGAATGGCTGATGGCAGTTGCGATCGGGGTGAACGATCGTCCTAGTTTAGAAAGCCTCAAAGCGTTCCGCATCCCCGGCAACTGCTTTATTAAGCTAAACGTAGACATCTGGCACGCCGGACCTTATTTTGACAACGATGCTGTAAATTTCTATAACCTTGAACTCAGCGACACTAACATCACTGACCACGAAACTTGCGATTTGTTAGAAACCTACAGTGTTGAATGTCAGATTGTTTAGCTAACTTTCATGTCGTCTAAAATCATCAAACCGTGGGTTTCTACCGTCGATGCGCCATAAACCTCTGATGCAACGCCGATTAAACGAGTTAACAGTTGCCAGCTAGAAATTCGACCCAGCAAAATGATGACTCTACCTCGCTGCAACACTCGCAGTTGCTCAAGGTCACTGACTTCAAAATGTTCCTCAAAAGCAAACACCACCCGTTTTGCTAATCCACTGTGGTCGTATTCTCCGCTTAAACCTACTCGCTCAGGAGGAATCAGTCTAAAGAAAGAAATGGCAGGCTTAGAAGTGCGTTCTATTTGTCGCATCGACTGAGCTGACTTTAGCCGTGATGTCTGCACCCAGGAGTTCATAGATTTTCAGCTTTCTAGAAAGGACGATCGGTTGATGCTTTCATTTATTAAAGATTTGGAAAAGATTTTCCACAATCCATCTCAAGATAGAGGTTAACAGGGGTATCTATTAATACGTTTCATCTAGACATTAACGATTAATTTATTTTTTAGCGCTGTGTTAAATCTGTCTTTCGCCGCTATTTTGTCAGCCATTTTCTGCAAAAGAAGTTCAACTAAAAACCTCACCTTTTCGGGTGATTTTATTAGCTAAATCTGGAGGAAGTTGCTTCTGAAAGGTTGTTCATCAGCGCACAATTTGTTTCATATAGTCGCCCCAGAGTTGAGCCGCTTGTCCACTATTTCCGTCTGTAGGAGCGTTGTTGTCATTGCCCAGCCAAACGCCTGTCACCAATGACTGACTAGGCACATAGCCAATAAACCATAAATCAACATTGTCGTTTGTGGTTCCCGTTTTTCCGGCTTCTCCCAATCCCAATGCGGCACTCCTTCCCGTCCCGCTTTGCACTACACCTTGAAGGAGAGTCGTCATCGTGTCTGCCACGGCTGGCTCAAAAACCTTTTCAGTTTCGCCTCCATCTTTTCGAGCGTTATAGATCTCTCGACAGGTGTTGAGATTTTTGCGATCGGGGCAGTCATTACTATCCAAAATGCGGCTGATGGTGTGGGGACGATTGCGAACCCCGCGATTTGCCAGCACCGAGAAGGCTCCTGTCATTTCTAAAGGGGTCACTTCGCTTTGACCTAGAACTAGCCCCGGCACTGGGTTTAACTTTGACTGAATGCCCATTTTCTGAGCCATCTCGACGAGCTTTCCTAACCCGACTTCTTGAGCGATTCTCAGCGCGATCACATTTTCCGATCGTGCCACTCCGCTATACATATCCAGGCTACCGCCGCCGCCATGACAGCCTTCATAATATTGCCCACTCCAGTTTAGCGGGGCACACGAATAGGCAGTGCTAGGTGAAATGCCTTGAGCGATCGCCGCCGTATAGGCGAAAATCTTGAAGGTTGAACCGGGTTGGCGGTGTGCCTGAGTGACGCGATTAAATTCACTTTCTTGATAGTCATAGCCTCCAACCATTGAGCGAATCTCACCTGTTTTTGCGTCGATCGTCACCAGCGATCCCTGAGAATATCCCGCACTGGTTCCGTTATTCGCGATCGCGTTTCGCAGACTCGTTTCGGCTTTGGTCTGCATTTGAGTATCGAGTCCGGTTTGCACGATGAAATTGCCTTCTTGAGCAAGTTGATTGCCCAGCAAGTCTTCTAACTCGTTAAAAACTTGACTGTAGTAGTAAGGGGCGATCGTGCTTTGCAGTTCTTGCCGCGCTTTGGGGCTGATGTCAATTCGCGATCGCCGAGCGCGTTGAGCCTCTTCTTGAGAGACTGAACCTTGCTCTGCCAGGCGGCTAATCACGCGATCGCGATATTCGATTGCGGCTTTATAGTTCCGCACTGGGTTAAAACTATTGGGTGCAGGCAAAATGCCGACTAGAGTGGCGGCTTCTGAAAGGCTCAATTCTTTAGCCGATTTTGCAAAATAGAACTGGGCTGCGTCTTCAAAACCATAGATGCCGCTGCCTAAATAGACTCGATTCAGGTAGGTTCGCAGCAAAAACTCTTTACTGTAGACGGTTTCGAGTTTTAGAGCCACGATCGCTTCTCGAATCTTGCGACCTGCCGAATCTTGACGACCGACATATTCACTGAGCAGGTTTCGGGCAAGCTGCTGAGTAACCGTGCTGCCTCCCTCACGGATCTCGCCGCCTCGAATGTTGGCAACCAGGGCACGGAGGGTCCCGATCGGGTCTACGCCGAGATGCCAATAATAGCGAGAGTCTTCAGATGCCATAATTGCTCTGGGCAAGTAGGGTGAGAAGTCTCTAAGCTGAGGCAGTTCAGCGTGAGTTTGGGTGCGAGGAGTGCGAAGGGTTTGTCCTTCTCTCGAAAACACCACAACTGGACCTTGAACCGATACCGGAAGCGGATAGACCGTAAATCGTTGCCACTCAAACCCGATCGCCAGTACTGCTAATACAGTCACACCACCGATCCCAAACAGCCCATATCGAATCGCCTGCACATACCAGGGGCGGGGATCAACGTATTGCAGCCGAACCGCTGCCGCTAACTCTGGCGGACCGAGGGACAACACATCGCCGTCATAGAGCGTGGTCGATTTGAGTCTGCGCTTGCCGCGGTAAACGCCGTTAGTCGAGTTTTCGTCTCGTAACTCAAATCGAGTTCGTCCCAACAGCCCTAAAATCTTGTGCCGTCGCTGCCGATGTAGCGACAGATGTACTTGACTCACGACCGGATTTCGCACCACGATGTCGCAGGATTTAGAACTGCGCCCCAAGAGATAACGATCGCCCAATAGCGGAAACTTGTCTGCTGTGGGTGCATCGGCTTCTTGCAGCAAAAGTTCTGGCACTCGCGCATTGGGCTTGAGCCGCAGCTTTGAGAAGTTGATTTTGGTCAGCGTTTGCACCGCTTGGGTAAGACTCCCCAAGAGGGTCTGCGATTTGCGGGGCGGAAGGGGCGGCTGAGTCATGCGGGGAGA
>JBBQYE010000048.1:0-14769 GCA_038208945.1 Leptolyngbyales cyanobacterium
GTCTATCCCAGACCATACATAAAATTAGAGAACTCAAGTCAGCTTGCTACAATTTCAGCAGAACCAGAGCTAACCTAGCATCGCTATGCAAGAAATTGATGTGCAATGCACGTTCGACGAACAGGGCTATATTCGGCTTGACCCACCGCTGAAGATCAGTAACCGGAGCAATGTTCGCATCATTGTGATGGTTCCTGAAGACTCTGAACTGGATGGCTATGACGAACCAGATGAAAGTGTCTTAACTGGACTGCGCCAAGCCCTCAGCGAAGTTAAGGCAGGTAAAACAATTCCGCTGTCTGAGCTTTGGGACGGCATTGATGAGTGATGAAGGCTCTATGGAAATTATTGCTGCTCCTGAATTTCAGAGACGAATCTGCGATCGCTGCCTCTCTATCGAATTAGTCTAATGGAAACACCAATCCTCAGATCTGCCCATGCACTATCGCTCGTTAATGCGGGAAGTTGTAACTGAAGCGCTAGGGTGAGACAGGCGCGATCGCCTAACGATAAGCCGAAGGACCGAGTTGGCAACCGCAGTTTAGCAATCTCGCAAGCAAGACATTCATCTAGAGGTTGGATGTATAGTGCAGTGTTTAATAGTCCTTGCGTGGTGAGGCGATGGGTCACTTCATCGGGATCTTGTCTTCGTTCAGCAAGTTTGGAGAGAGTTTCTGCCCAGTTGACGGCGCTCATCACTGCACCTTGCATCAAAGCAGTTTCAACGATATCTGCACCAGATTCGTCACCTAGATACGCTAGCAGCGCGGAGGAATCAAGAACAGATTGAGCAGAAGCAGTCATGGTTGGTTTTCTTGCTGGGCTTCTTGATGACGATCGCGGATTAATTCATCAGAGAGATTTGTGTCAGCAGCGATGTCTTTGAAGATGCCGCGTAGAGAGTGCAGTTGTGATCTCAAACTGGTGAGATGGAGGGTGCCGTCTGGGTTGAGGGTCAGGATGAAGCGATCGCCGGGTTGAAGGCTGAGTTGATGGCGGATGGTATCTGGTAAGACGAGTGCGCCATCTTCGTTGAGTTCTAGGGTGTGAGACTCGGACATGGGAATTTGAGACTAGGCTTTAGATTTCAGTATAGCGGTAGCTTCGCTTGATACAAGGTTTGTGACCTCAATGATTTTTTAGGGGTGGCGTTGCCAGTCCGGTCGATCGCTGAACTGATGGCGCACCTGTGATACAGCTTGTGAAGCGATCGTTGTTTGTGAAGTGCGATCGCAGTCCAAAATTGATCGATGCAATTCGCCATCATCGTTCTTGCACTGCATTCTCTACTCTCCCTCATTTCGAGGTGCGTTGCCCTTGCCAGCTTTCGCCGAGTTGGGTCTCGCATTGGGCTTGCTCGGTGGTCTGCTGGGGGTCGTCGAGGATGTAAGTCTTGAGGCGTTGGCAGGCGCGACGGAGGAGGCTGTCGAGGTTGAGGTCGATGCGGTAGAGTTGCACGATCGTATCCTTTGAATCGAGCAGGGGTGCGCCGAAGTAGGAGGGTTTTGTGACGATCGCGATCGTTTGCCAATCAGGACTGATGGTTGCTGGAGAACCTCCCTCAAACTGCCCCACTTGATTGCCGTCTTTGTCCCAGAGTTTGGTGCTGCCGTCCTCTCCGCCCGTGGCGAGGCGGCTGCCATCGGGACTGAATGCCACACTCCAAACGCTGCCTTGATTGCTAGGGATCTTTGTTCCTCGAATTCTTTCTAAGCCAGATTGCAGTGCCAAGATTGGGCTAAGGGCAGGATACTGATCGAGCGATTTGCTGCGTACCCACTGCTTTAACTCAAAGCCTGCCTGCATTGCCAACCGCAATCCGTCCGCTTGATCGGTATTAAACCGTCTCAGAGCCAAAGCCCCGACCCGCTCAATCTGCGTCCCCGCCTTTGCCTCAGCCTGAAGCGCCTCTGCTGCTTTTTGTTGATTTTCTGCCACCTTGACCGCTGCATCTGCCTGCTGTCGTCGCTGCTCTGCCTGCGCCACCTGCCCCTGCGCCGCCCGAATCTGCCGTTCTGACTGCTCCAACACCCGCGCTTGTTCTGCCTTCGCTTGCGTCACCGCCTTTTGAGCTTGTGCAGCCTTCGCGTCTGCTGCTTTTAGCTTCGCGTCTGCCGCTTTCACCTGTCGATCGGCTTGCTGAGTAATTGCATCCGCCCGTTGCTGCGCGGTTGTCACTTTCTGGTCTGCCTGCTGCTCAGTGTCTCTCGCCTTCTGGGTTGCCGTGTTTGCAGTATCAGTCGCTTTTAACGCTAAACCTCCAGCCACACCCGCCCCAATCAGCGTCGCGACTAAAACGCCAGAGCCAATCTGCACCATCCGCTTTGCCCGTTGCCCTGCCCTGAGCAAAATCGCCGCCGCTTCCTCACTGGTCTGACTCGCTCGAATATATTCCTGCTGTAACTCTGTGGGCTGCTGCTGGTCTGACTGCACGAGCCAAGCTCGCGATCGCACTAAGTCCTCCCCCCGCAGCACAAAGCTCGGATTCCGTCCCTCCTTGTCCCACTCGATCGCTTTCTCTAAAATCCGTGTATGGGTTCTGACCTGATCTAAGTCGGTGTTGATCGCGGTCGTCAACTGCCCAAAGCCGTGAGCAAAGTCATCTGTGTCGCGAAAAAACAGCCAATTGTGCTTTGACAACATTGAGATGCACCTTTGCCGACTCGAAGCCTTCTCAATGGACGATCGGCACCAGTCGTTTATTGTGCTTTACGGCGTGGTCGATCTCTTGGCGGCAAATGTCGGAGGCTACCGAATCAAGACTGATCACAAACACAAAGGTATTGGTTCCCTCGATGCCACGTTCGATCTCTTGCCACCAATCCGCCGTGAGTGGAATCGCCTCCCAATCTACCCAGGTTTCGCGATTCTGCGATCACAGCGAATCGTGCAGCTTCTGGACAAAGAGCTTGTCTTTGCGAGAGTAGGAGATAAAAACGTCACTCATTGGGGCACGGGGGGCTTTTCATTCCATTACTAGAATATAAGTTTAATCCGTAGATCCCTAGTAATGCTCGATCGCAAATAGGCTTTAACCCACATCTTCTACCAGCAAGTGATGTGCAACTAATTTACCCTCATCCCAACCCTTCTCCCTAGGGAGAAGGGCTTTCAGATTCTTTCTAGTTCCCTCTCCTTGGGGAGAGGGCTAGGGTGAGGGCTGTATTCTCAAGCATTTGAGAGAAGTTGCACATCGCCTACCAGCCTGTTCGCTGCGGTTCTGTCCCGCCCGTAAATGGAATTCCGGGCTAGCCTTGCGAAGTCCGTTGAAGCAGACTGAATATCTCAACTCCTCTTCCAGTCCCTTTAGTGGACTTCGCACCGTTAGACCATGATTTTTAATCACGGTCGGGTGAAGGCGATGAACGATACGTTTCAAACACTCTCTTAGAACGATCGACCCCCGATCGCAAGCCAACCTCACTCGATCGGCAACCAACCGCTCGCGATCGACACCCAACCGTCCGAGATCGAGAGCCAATCGCCCGCCCTTAGCAGCCAAACACCCGCGATCGATAACATGATGCAGATGATTGGTCGCCAAACCCTCGTGATCACTTATCAAACACCCGCGATCGGACGCGCATCAGTCGCAGTCTGCGCAAACCTACGACCCTGCATCCGACTTCTTGATGAAAACATCATCATTTTTTGCGGACTTTGCTGACTGAGATATAGCCTTGAATAAGCCAAGCTAGACCTATCCAAACCAAAACCCGATGCTGACAAAAGCCAACCGACAAGCTACCCGCTTGCTCACAGCCTTCAGCATCAGGATCGGGAAGTGATTTGTTGTTCAGGAACGCATCTTATGTCACGTCAAAAGAAAACGGCTCATGTCGCCGAAAAATCAGAACATCGATTAGCTGGATTAAAAGCAATCAACCCCAATCTAGACTTGGGCGAAGGCTGTAATGTGATTGTCATTCAAGACACCATCGATCAACTGCGCGATCGGGTCAACATCTACAACGATGCCTTGGCGATGGTTGATTCGACGCAAATTGACATCCAGAACTTGGAGAAGCAGCTCACTCAGTTGAGCCAAAAAGCCCTGTTGGGGGTTGCTTTCAAGTACGGCAGGGATAGTGATCAGTACCGTTTAGCGGGTGGGACACCTACAAGTGAAGCGGTTCGTAAGGGAGCGGCATCTCGCTTGAAAACAAAGCTGCAAGAACACTCCATTTAGCAGAACCAATCCCTGCGCCGCATCGTTGACACCCTCATTTAGACTCTGGCTTTATGCAAAAGCCGGAGTTTTTTGTGAGCAAGTAGGGACAGCCGTGCGCCCTTATTTAATCTTTGGATTGAGGAAGCGAATTGCAGAACTGTCGATCGTCCTGATCGGCGTTAGGATTCGTCTCAAGATAGTCATGCAGCCAACTGCAACTTTCTTGAAGTAGAGAATTGAGATTCAGACCTGTCAAATTCCAGAGAATGACTCGACGATCGTCGCTGGAGGTAGCAAGGGTTTTGTCATCTGGACTAAAACTCAAGCCAAAAACGCCTTGCTCATAGCCCGTTAGAATGGCGATCGGGGTTCCGTCTCGCTTCCATAATCTGACGGTGCGATCGTCACTGGCAGAGGCGATCGTCTGACCATCATGACTAAAACTCACACGGTTGACTAGACCAAGGTGTCCTGTGAGCGTATTGATGAGTGTGCCGTCACGTTTCCAGAGCTTCACCGTTTTGTCATCACTGGCAGAGGCAATCATTTGCCCATCGGGGCTAAAACTCACGCTTCTCACTGCGCTGCCGTGTCCTTCGAGTGTTTTGATCAGGGTGCCATCTCGCTTCCACAGTTTGATGGTTTTATCATCACTAGCAGAAGCAATCTGACCATCCCGGCTAAACGTCACGCCGTATACCGCACCCTGATGTCCGTTCAGTGTCTTAATCAGGGTGCCATCTCGCTTCCACAGTCTGACGGTTCTATCTATGCTGCCAGACGCTAGAGTCTGACCATCCGGGCTAAAGCTAACTTGGGTAACTATATTGCCATGCCCTTTTAAGGTGGTCAGCAACGTGCCATCGGGTTTCCATAACTTGACCGTTTTGTCGTAACTTGCAGACGCAAGCGCTTGACCATCGGGGCTAAACGTCACCCAATACACCGCGCCATCGTGTCCGTTCAGGGTTTTGTCTAAAGTGCCATCAAGTTTCCACAGCTTGATCGTGTTGTCACTGCTAGCAGAAGCCACCAGTTTGCCAGTGGGGCTAAAACTGACGCTGTTCGCTTCCGCGCTATGCCCAACAAAAATCGTCGTCAGGCTGTTTGCCCGTTGCCAGAGTTTGACAGTTTGGTCTGGGCTAGCAGAGGCGATCGTTTGCCCATCAGGACTAAAACTCACGCCATTCACCCGACGGCTGTGTCCGACCAGGGTTGCGAGTAGTGTGCCATCGGGCTTCCACAGATTGACAACTTTGTCTGCACCCGCCGAAGCAATCATCTGACCATCGGGGCTAAACCTGACTCCATAAACGGCATCGCGGTGTCCCTTCAGGGTTTTGAGTAGCGTGCCGTCGCGCTTCCAGAGTTTGACGGTGCCATCAAAATCTGCCGATGCAAGGGTTTGACCATCGGGGCTAAAGCTGACCCCAGTCACAGCAAGTCCCTGTCCCTTAATTGTCCTCAAAAGTGTCCCGTCTCGGTTCCACAGTTTAATGGTTCCATCCAGGCTGGCAGAGGCGATCGTGCCATCTCGACTAAAGCTGAGGTCATAGACTGCATCTCGATGTCCTTTCAGCGTCTTAATCAAGCTGCCGTCCCGCTTCCACAGTTTGACAGTTTCGTCGTCACCGCCAGAGGCAATCAGCGTGCCATCAGGACTAAAACTCAGCGTCCTGGGTTTGTTTTGATGGTTAGCCAAGGTAATGAGGAAGGTTCCATCCAGTTTCCAGAATTTAATGGTTCCGTCTAAGCTGGCAGAGGCGATCGTCTGCCCATCAGGACTGAATGCAACCGCAAAAACGCCATCTGTATGCCCTTCCAGGGTATGCAGCAAGGTTCCATCGCGTTTCCAGAGTTTGATCGTGCGATCTCCGCTTGCCGTTGCGATCGTCTGCCCATCGGGGCTAAAACTGGCTTGACGAATCCAGCCCGTGTGCCCTTCTAGACGGTTGTGTTCTCGAATGAAATACACTGCTGTGCGTATAGTTGACGTGACCTGGAGCCGCATCTCTGGGTCGAGCCAGGGTGCTGCTTGCAGTCGCCTTCCAGCACGTAGCCCCTGAATTAGCGCTTGAAACTCTTGTCTTAAGGTAACCAAAGCGTTTGAGGAAGCACTCAGCGCTTGAATTTCCCCAGTGACAGCCTCTCTGCGACTTGCCTCTGTGCGGTATTGCTGGAAGGTAACGAGTCCTAGAACGGAAGTCACGATGAGCGCTAAAGTGACACTCGCCAATACCATCCTTTGGCGGGAGGTTTCAGATAGGCGGCTGGCGGCTACAAATTCTCGTTGCAGTTGAGAAGGGCGAGGCTCTCGATCGCCGCTTTTCACCAGCCATTGCTCTACAGCTTCCAAACTCCTGCCGTGAAGGAGAAGACTTTGATCGCGTCCATTGTTTTCCCAGTCTGCTGCTCGCAAAAGTAAGCGAGTATGCGCCTGGACGTACTCTAGATCGGTATCTAGGGCTTGTAGAAGGGTAGTTAGGGAGCGATCGAAGTCATCTCTTTCTCGAAAAAAGATCCAGTTCAAGGACGCTAAGGCAGGATGGACTTGTTCAGCCTTCACCTCTTGACAGACGACGGGCATCAGCCGTTTGTGGTGTTGAATAGCATAGTCAAGCTCGACCAGACACTCCTTTGACACGATCGAATCGGGACTAATCACAAACAGAAACGTGTGAGCGGTGAGAATACCCGTCCTGATTTCCTGTCGCCAGTCTGCACTGGGCGGAATATCTTGCCAATCGACCCAGGGCGATCGTTGATGATGTTGCAGAGCGTCACAAAGCGATCGCACTAATTCTTTGTCTCGGCGGCAGTAGGAAACAAAGATCTCTGGGTTTAGGTTGTTTGGGTTTAAGTCGGTAGTAGAACGATTGAGGATAGCCATGCAACCTTGAACGAGGGAACCGATGTGAAATGAACAAGTCAACCTCGGTCATATCTAAAGACTGGTCACTGCGGGTTTCAGCGTGACTAATCCACGCTTCACGCTCTAGTTCCGAGTAAGTTGTCTTTTACTAGACTTCTTGCACGAATCCTCCGCCCTCACCCTAGCCCTCTCCCCAAGGAGAGGGAACAAGAGGTTCTAGCTCTCTTCTCCCTGGGGGGAAGGGTTGGCGAGGGCTTGCCCCACTTCGTAAGGAGGGCTGTCCAGATTCACGCAGGAGGTCTACTGTTTCTGTTTCGGCTTTGGTGCGGGTGGCGGTGGCAGTACAATTGTCGTGTCATCTTCTATGGACTGCTGATCTAATGCGGAGTCTTCTTCAATCCGGACATCTGAGACGCTGACAAACCAAGTGGAATGCCCGTCAACAGGTGTAAGGTTAGACAGTGTAACGGCATAAAAGTCTGCGTCACGCTCATAGCTCGATAGAAGAAGCATCTCACCTGCCGAAACGTTATGTTTTTGATCATCGGGCAGATCTGTACTCTGTGATTTGCTGAGCGTGAACCATGTATCTTTAGCGATCGTCAATGTAGAAATCATAAATCGGCACCCGTTTTTCAAAAAATATGCGTGAACACTTTAGTAGTCGGTCAGGCTGACAAGATTGAAGCTAACCGTTTAACCAGGTTCGAGGCTAAATACCTCTCGGCGATCGTTGATTACTGAAAATTCTACGATAATTTCTCAAATGACCGATCATCATTTATCTGCTACGTGCAATACGTTACATCTCAATGGTTTCTCTGCAACGCGCAAGCCTGCACTGGTCGTCAAATCGGGCGATCGTGTCCACGTCGAAGCGGTTTCTGGCTCTCTATATAATGCAGATGACAAAGCACCCCAGAGTTGGTGTCGCCCACCGAGAAATCTGTGAAGAATTGGGGGCGTTGCTGAATGCAGAGATGAAATGCCCTCCTCACGAGGTGGGGCAAGCCCTCGCCAACCCTTCTCCCTGATGGAGAAGGGAGCCAGAACTCCTGTCCCCTCTCCATCAGGGAGAGGGCTAGGGTGAGGGTAAAATCTGTGCTTCAGAGATCGATTCAGCAACGCCAAATTGGGGAGGTGAGCGATCTTAAAGTTGAGGCGATCGGGCTGACTCGAATGCTGCAATATCTCAATAATCATTACGAAAGCCAGTAGTATTTATATTGCATAAATACACTCGAAACTATGGGATTCACTCTCGCGATCACGTCCGCTCTAGCGTTATATTTAGCGTGGAATCTGGGCGCAAATGACGTTGCCAATTCAATGGGCACTTCCGTTGGCTCTAAGGCAGTCACCCTCAAACAGGCGCTGATCATCGCGGGAACTCTAGAGTTTACTGGAGCCGTAGTATTTGGGCGAGAAGTCTCTGCAAAGTTGGCAACGGGCATCGTGAATCCGGCGCTGTTTACCCAATCGCCTCAGACGTTGTTAATCGGCATGATGTCTGTTTTGGTTGCGGCTGGAGTGTGGCTCAACATTGCGACGGTTTTTGGCTTTCCGGTGTCGTCATCTCATGCGACGGTTGGCGCGATCGCCGGATTTGCCTGTGTCGCGCTCAGTCCTAGTGCAGTAGACTGGTCATCGATCGGACTCATCTCCCTCACCTGGATTGTGACCCCTCTGATCAGTGGCACGATCGCGGCTCTGTTCTACAGCCAAATCAAACGCTGGATTCTCGATCAGCCTGATCCGATCGCGCAACTTCAAGAATGGATTCCCTGGCTCAGTTCGGCGCTCATCGGGATTTTTGGGATAATTGTTTTGCCGACGGTGAGCCAACCGCTTCAGGAGTTGCTCTGCGATCGCTTCGGGCTAGAAATCCCCGCTTATGATCTGCCCCTGCTGATCGGGGGAAGTGGCACGATCGCGCTGACTTTTCTGAGTTGGCGACACCTGGAAAAAACAGAAGCCAGCCAAAATCCCGAACCTATAATCGCTCGGTTTCAGGTCGTCAGCGCTTGCTTTGTGGCGTTTGCCCACGGGTCTAATGATGTCGGAAATGCGGTCGCACCTTTGGCAGCGATCGTCTCCATTCTCCAAACCAAAACGGTGCCTCTGCAAGATTTTCAAGTCCCCCTGTGGGTTTTGGTTTTGGGTGGAATGGGAATCGTCGCCGGATTGGCGGTTTTAGGAAAGAACGTGATTGCCACGATCGGAGAAGGAATCATCGCCCTTCAACCCAGCGGCGGATTTTGTGCAGAACTGGCGACAGCAGCCACAATTTTGGTCGCATCTCGATGGGGATTGCCCGTCTCAACCTCTCACGCGCTCGTCGGGGGCGTAGTCGGAGTCGGACTGGTTCAAGGATTCAAATCCATTCAATTTAGAACATTGCGATCGATTGGGTTAACCTGGTTTATTACCATTCCGATCGCAGCGGGGCTGAGTGCTACAGTCTTCACGATCGCTCAATTTCTAATCACAAGATATTCCGTGCAAATCTTGTGATTTATGGGGAACAATAGCAGACAGGCAAATAAAGTTTTTACATATACTAAATGCCTTTCTGCGACCTACAGGTTAGAGGATTGAGATTCAAATGGGTGAGGACAAACGATCGACTTCGCAAGGCTCTGATGGCTCAAACCACTCAGGGAATGACGGTGCAAACCCAGAAAACCTCGATTGGGGTGTGCAAGATTTAACGAGTTTGCAGCGAGAAACTTCAGAGGAGTTGTCTCACGAGGTGACCCGGCTGCAAACCGAGAAGATGCAGCTCATCCAAGACATTGCAGATCTGCAAGCTCGCCGTCACACCCTACAGACCGACTCAGCCTCACCCGCAGCACAGCCCATTCCGTTAGAATTTCCTGCCGCTCCTCTGCCGCTAGAAGTCAATCCTCGTCCTCTCTCTCAGATTCAGATAGGGCTGTGCTTAGTGCTGCTGTCTACTCTGGCGCTGTCAGTTCATAACGTCGTAGTCAAAATGATTATCGGCAGCCCGATCAGTTTGTTTGGGCTGTTTCCCTTTGGCGGATTTATTCAGCCTAATCTCGGCAACTCGCTGCTGATTTTGTGGACGAGAATGCTGATTGTGGTGCCCTTGATGGTGGCGATCGCTGGAATTCTCTATCCTCCCGTTTGGAAAGACATCAAAAAATTGGTGCTCGACCGTGATCGCCGAGCGTTGTTCAGCGTCATTGGCAGCGGTGGTTTTCTATTTTTGTCGCAGGTACTAATCTACATTGCGATCGGACAAATCGGTCCGGGACCTGCGGTCACGATTTTGTTTATGTATCCACTCGTGACGGTGCCGTTGGCGTGGTGGCTGTTTGGCGATCGTCCGACTCGGCTGCGGCTAGCGGTGATGGTGACGATTTTAGTGGGCGTAATCATGGCGGCGCTGCCCAACTTAGCTAAGACTGGCACCATGTCTTCGGGCGGAGTCGTCGCTGCGAGTCTTGCCGGAATTGCCTTTGCGTTTTATCTGATTTTTATGCAGCTTGGTTTTCGCAAACTTCATCCCATTCCGGTGAGTGTGGTGCAGTTTGTCACAATTCTGTTTTTGTCGAGTTTGAGTCTGGCGTTGCCGTTGCAGATAGGAGTCTCTGTCCTGCCCGAAAAGCGGCTGGGGTTCTTTGTGGGTGGCGTAATCTTGGGTGCGTTAACCCTCGTCGGTTATTTGACGAATAACTTTGGGGTGCGGCAGTTGGGTGCGGCTCGATCGTCGATCGTTGCCTCTAGCGGTCCGGTCATCACAGCAGTGCTAGCAGCAATTATTATTCACAGCCAGTTGCAGCAAGTGCAGGTTTTTGGGATTTTGTTGGTGACGATCGGGGTGACTGCCCTCAGCTTTGAACGGATGCGCTTTGTCAAACCAGCAAGATAAAACCCACTCAATAGCTGTTATTAGAGAAGTTTATCTCGCCCTAGTGATCGCTTAAGAAACTAGAACTCCAGCACTGTAGGCATTAAAGCTATAGGCAAAGGTTGATTTTTGAGCATCTGGTGGCTTGAGTCTGCGATTCACTTCGCTCGCAAATGGCACTTGGAAACGACCCAGTTCTTCAGGCAAAAGGACGTAATGTGGATTTGGTTCAACCACAAATTTTGAGCACTTTTTCGCGATTTCTGCACGATCGAGGAGCGACTCTACTTCATCTAAAGTTTGCTGATTTAAGTAGATCGAATTTGCCCCCAATGGAAAGACTTTTCGAGAAAGATTTCGCAAAATGTGACCTGGACAATTGCGATTATGGAACGAGTTATTCAACACAAAAGCTCCGCCAGGTTTGAGAACACGAGCCGCTTCTAGCAGCAGCTTTTCGACTTTTTCTGTCTGAATGTGCATCAGTACCGCATTAGAAATAATCAGATCTACTGAATTGTCATTGAGTGGCAAAGTTTCTGCGGAGTCGCAGATTAAAGTAAACTCTGCGGATGGATAGAAATCATAGGTCTGTTTGAAATAAAGCAATCGCCTCAATAGAGGTTCTGAAATATCAATTCCATAGTATTGCCTGCAAGAGAGATTCTTTTCTTTTGAGAGATTGATCGAAGCTCTACCATAGCCGCAGCCAATTTCAAGAATTGTTTCGAAATGACGATCGTGAGGAAATCGATTCCAAAGACCGCCAATTTTTCCGGTGATTTGCTGATAGTCAATCGTTCTTAAAGCAGCCTCACCGAGTTCTTCAGCTTTGTGAGTTTGATAATAGGTTGATCCAATTTTGTCCCACAACTGCTTTTGTCCAACAGCACTCAAAGCCTCGTGGTCGTTTGGAAAAAAAATCCCATCATGATGTTGAAAATCTTCTTGAAGTTGGGGGCTGATCGAGATAGACATTGTAGGTAGCTCCGAAGTTTAAATCATCAGTGACCATGAATCTCTAACAAGCATTTGATGACGGCGGAGGTTAGATTTAACTAAACTTCTTAAAAGTCTACTGACCTTGTTCAGGGTTTTAGGCCGATCGTCAAAAAATGACCCTCTCAGGGTTAACTCTAATGTAATTCTGTGTCAAATATTTATTGGTTAAGATGACCGACACGAGATCTAAATAGGCAGGGTCGATCGCAGTTCAACAATCTCAGCTACGTTGACTCAATCCCTTCGATACACTAGAAAGATGGGGTCTACGATTCAGCCATTACCGATCGACGTGGTGCACTTAATTGCGGCAGGAGAAGTCATTGACTCTCTAGCCGCCGTCGTGCGCGAACTGGTGGAGAACTCGATCGATGCGGGGGCGACTCGCATCACAGTGTCTCTCTGGGCTGACCAGTGGCGAGTACGTGTGGCTGACAACGGCGCAGGAATGGACTTAGAGGCTTTAAAGCAAGCTGCCCTACCTCATACGACGAGCAAGATTCACGATCGTCAAGACCTCTGGAATATTCGCAGTCTCGGTTTTCGGGGCGAGGCGCTACACAGCCTGTCACAGCTATCGCAGTTCGAGATTCTCAGCCGTCCCGCAACCGCAACTCAAGGTTGGCGAGTCTCTTATCGTGCGGACGGAACCGCTACTCAGGTCGAAACGGCGGCGATCGCGCCCGGTACGATCGTCACCGTCGATCAGCTTTTTGGCAACTGGTCAGCCCGTCGGCAAGGGCTACCCGCGATCGCTCAACAGGTGCGGGCAGTGCAGGTGATGATTCAGCAGATTGCGCTGAGTCACCCTCACGTTACCTGGCAAGTGCAGCAGAACGATCGAGAGTGGTTCAACCTGTGGGCTGGCGAAACTGCTCGAAAGATCTTGCCTCAAATCCTGCGAGGGGTGCAGATTGGAGATTTGCAAGAAATGACGATCGAGGTGCCCACACCAGAATCGGGAGAGATCTCATCGCTCTATGTGCTGGCAGGTCTGCCCGATCGCTGTCATCGTCATCGCCCCGATTGGGTGCGAGTGGCGATCAACGGTCGATTTGTGGAAGTGCCGGAGCTAGAACAGACGATTTTGGGGGCATTTCGGAAGACCCTGCCGCGCGATCGCCATCCTGTCTGCTTGCTGCATCTTCAGGTGCCGCCTGCTCAGATTGACTGGAACCGCCACCCCGCAAAAGCCGAGATTTATTTGCATCATCTCAGTCATTGGCAAACCCACATTGTTGAAGCCATCGATCGAGTCTTGCGCCTCAAGCCTGAGTCGCTCTCTGAAAGCCTCTATTCTGAGCGAGTCGGCAAGCTGCTTAAAACGGCTGAATCAGACGGGGGCTATCACGTCGATCGAGAAATTCAGCCCTCATCGGATGCGGCTCCCCTGTCATCGGTGCGGGCGATCGCGCAAGTTCACAATCGCTACATTCTGGCAGAGCATCCAGCAGGGCTGTGGCTGGTTGAGCAACATATCGCCCATGAACGAGTGCTCTATGAGCAGGTGTGCGATCGCTGGCAGCTAATTCCGTTAGAACCTGCGATTATTCTCAATCACTTATCAACGGCTCAACTCGAACAACTTCAGCGATTAGGGCTAGACGTAGAACCATTTGGTGAGCAAATCTGGGCAATTCGGACTGCCCCCGCGCTTCTGGCTCAACGAGATGACTGTGCTGAAGCCTTGACAGAACTCAGTTTAGGAGGAGACCTGCAATCTGCCCAAGTTGCCACCGCTTGCCGTAGCGCTGTTCGCAATGGAACTCCGCTAAGTCTGACTGAAATGCAAACGCTGCTCGATCAGTGGCAGCAAACTCGCCACCCGCGCACTTGTCCGCATGGGAGACCGATTCATCTCTCTTTAGAAGAGACGACGCTGGCACGGTTCTTTCGTCGCCACTGGGTGATTGGCAAGAGCCACGGCATCGAACTATGAATAATTCGCAACGGTGTAATCACGTCTGCACAAAATTTCAGCTAACACATCTTTAGGATTTGTGTATTTGCGTGGCATAATTTCATGCAGAAACAAAACGCGAAAATTCTTTTTTTGATGTGAGTGAGGAGTTTAATCAATGATTAGCATTCAGATGAACCGATGGAATCCCGCGATAGCCGGACTCGCCCTGTTCGCCATAGCCGGAGCGACCACCCCAGCGTTTGCTCAAACTCCAGCCGCCGCCTCGTCTCTGGTGGGTCAATGCCGCGAGGCAAAAGTGTCTACCCCACTTTTTACTCAGCGATCGTCCACGAGTGGCACAGTGTCTCTGCTGGCGACGGCTCAAAAAGTGACCCTTGCAGAAAACGCCGTCAATAACGGGTTCATTCTGGTCAGTACGCCGCTCAATAAGGGTTATGTGCAAGCCGTCAACCTCAGAGCCTGCACTGGCGTACAGCCACCAACTCCTGGCGATAAAGGGCTGTGCCGTCGCGTGACTCAACCTCTAGGTTTAGCGATTCGTCAAGCACCTAACACCACGTCGGCGATCGTCGGCGGTGCAGGATTAAACAGTCAGGTTTTTGTCACCACAACTCCTGCAACGGCTCAGGTCGGTCCGGATGGTCGCATCTGGGTGCAAATTGCTACACCTACGGCTGGTTGGGTTTCTAATGGATTTATGAACGCTCCAGGCAGCAACCTGGTCTACTGCAAGTAAATCAAACTTCTAAGCTGACTTTAGGCAAGCTCAAGCCCTCTATAAAACCCTACCGTGTACACACAAGTCCGCGTAGACTGCGTTTCAGGTCTTTCAGCCCCCTAAATCCCCCAATCTGGGGGACTTCAAGCTAAGATTCCGGGTTCAAAGTCCCCCAAAATTGGGGGATTTAGGGGGCGAGGATCTCAGC
>JBBQYE010000049.1:0-14721 GCA_038208945.1 Leptolyngbyales cyanobacterium
CTGATTGACCAGCGACACCACAATCACGAGGGGAAACGCCGCTAAATATCCGCCCAAGCCCCACCAAAACCACTTGCCTTTGAGACTGAGATGAAACCAGCGATCGGGCAACGGCAAAAACGATTTAATCGACAGATACAAGACGCTTAATCCGCCTGCTGCCAAGAGTGCATAAGTCACCAGGTAGTAAGTCGCTTTCGCCCGTTCTTCCAGGGTTGCCGGATTAATTTTGAGCGTCGCCAATGCAGATTGACTGACGATCGGCAGCACAATCTGCCCCACCAAGAAAAAGCCGACCACCAACACCTGCCAAACAATTTCACCGTCCCACGGCACTGACCACCGGATGTCATTGGTGCTTGCTAAGAGGGCTTGTTTGCCCTTGACTGCCCACTGCCCGATCAGAAAAATCAGCAGCGATGCGCCTGAGAAGATGGCGATCGCCGGAATTGCATTCGCCGTTGCCCATCGGATGAATGCCCGTTTTGCGGTCTGCTGTTCGGTCGTTTGGAGTTGGTCGAGCGCATCCGATCGTTGCTGCAACTGGTAAAGATTGGTGAGCGATCGAGTGCGAAACCATCCATTTAGATTTTTATTGATTTGCGGTTCTGCATTGGGCAACAGTTGAGGAGGCTGACTCCACAACCCTGACAGAACTTTTGCTGTGATTGCCGTTGAGTCAGAACCCTCTTTTACAGAAGCCCAAGTTTTCAGCGCTTCATTGACTTGTTTTTGCTGCGTTTGCAGAAGTCCGACTCGCAGTTCTAACTCTTTGAGTACCGATTTTTGCTTGATGAGTTGCTTAGTCGTCGTGGCAGAGTCGCCGACTATAGGCGTTTTGGACTGAGATTTCTCTAATTTCGTCTCGGCGTTAGCAATATCTGTTTGGGCGGTGTCTCGCGCTTTCTCATAGCTTCCTAGCGCCGACTTGACCGGATTCTCAACCGGGAGAGGCTTACGGTCACTGGGCGAATCACCTTGCCACTCAGACGCTTGCAGCAGCAGATCAGTCTCATAGAGTTCTAAGCGGCTGTTGAACTGGGGTTGACTCCAGCTATTGACCAAATCGCTCACCACGAAGACGATCGCCAAAATCGTCAGTGCGCCCAAAACCAACCGCTTCAACGTCATGACTGCTCCCAATCTATTTGCATCAATGCCTCATCGTCAAACTTAGCAGAATTGGCGAGGAGAACGCTGGACAGGGTAAAATCTTCCTGACTCGAACTTTACCCAATGGAGGATTTCCCTTTGACTACTCGCGTCATCATCGTCCGTCACGGCGAGAGCAGCTACAACGTTGAGCGAAAAGTGCAGGGACATTGCGATCTGTCGCGGTTGACTGCTAAAGGGGAATCGATGGCGGTGCAGGTCGCCACTGCCCTCAAAGGAATTTCTCTTGATGCGGCTTACAGCAGCCCGTTGATGCGGGCAAAACGCACGGCGGAGTTAATCCTGTCCAACTCTGATCATGCGCCTCAACTGCAAACCAGCGAAGACTTGAGGGAAATTAATCTGCCGCTCTGGGAAGGGTTGCTGTTTGATGAAGTCGAGGAGAAATATCCCGATGAGTATGACGCGTGGAGAACGCAGCCTCATTTGCTGAAGATGAGCCTGTCAGACGAAAACGGCAGCGTCGATTTTCTCCCAGTTCCAGCGATTTATGAGCAAGCGCGTCAATTTTGGCAAACTACTCTGCCCAACCATGTGGGACAAACGATTTTGATCGTGGCTCATAGCGGCATTAATCGGGCGTTGATCAATACCGCGATCAAACTTCAGCCCGAAGATTATCAGCGCTTCCACATCTCAAATTGTGGTATTGGCATTCTCAATTTCTCTGGTGAGTTTGGGCAACCCGTGCAAGTCGAGTCATTGAACATCACGTCTCATTTGGGCGAAACGCTGCCGCCGCGTAAGTCCAAAAGTCAAGGACTTCGGCTGTTATTGGTGCGACATGGTGAAACCGAATGGAATCGACAAGGACGGTTTCAAGGACAGATTGACGTGCCTTTAAATGAGAATGGGCGATCGCAAGCCGCTCAAGCCGGGGAATTTCTCAAATCGGTGCAAATCGATCAGGCGATCAGTAGCTCGATGCTGCGTCCTAAAGAAACCGCAGAGATTATTCTTCAGCATCATCCTGACCTTCAGCTAGAACTGCGAGATGATTTGAGAGAAATCAGTCACGGCTTATGGGAAGGCAAGCTAGAAGCCGAAATCGAGCAATCTTATCCCGGTTTGCTGCATCAGTGGCAGCAGCACCCCGAAACCGTGCAAATGCCTGAAGGTGAAAATTTGCAAGATGTCTGGAGTCGCGCGATCGCTGCATGGCAAGACATCATCAACGCAGCAGCAACGCGTCCGGCTGACGAACCTTTCACGATTTTGGTCGTCGCTCACGATGCCATCAACAAAGCGATTCTCTGTCACGTCGCGGGTTTGGGTGCCGAGTCTTTCTGGAACTTTAAGCAAGGTAACGGAGCCGTCAGCGTGATCGACTATCCGCACGGAATCGAGGCGGCTCCCCTGATGCAAGCGATGAACATCACGACGCACTTGGGAGGCGTTTTAGACAAGACTGCTGCCGGGGCACTTTAGAAAAGCGTTATGACGATCGAACTGCTCCAACAAGTCCGTCTTCTCGATCCGGTCGCGATGATCGATCAAGTGGTCGATGTGGTGATCGCAGATGGAGTGATTCAGGCGATCGAGTCTCACATCAAGAGGATTCCTTCAACCGCTCAGATCTACGCTTCTCAAGGCTTAGTTTTAGGATCAGGGCTGGTTGACCTTTACAGCCATTCTGGAGAACCTGGATTTGAAGAACGGGAAACGCTAGAATCGCTCAGTCAAGCGGCGATCGCCGGGGGATTCACTCGGTTGAATATTCTCCCAGATACGGAACCTGCGATCGACCATCCTGCCGCCGTCACTTGGTTCAAGCAAAACTCAAAACTCTCTTGTTGGGGAGCTTTAACGCTCCATGCCAACGGTCAACAAATGACCGAATTGTCAGAACTGGCACGCTCAGGAGTCATCGGTTTTGCAGATGGACAGCCGATTAACAGTCTCGTTCTAGTAAGACGATTGTTGGAATATCTTCAGCCACTAAAAAAAACCATTGCGCTGTGGGCATGTGACCGATCGTTGGTCGGAAACGGCGTGATTCGTGAAGGCGTTGAGTCGGTGCGGTTTGGGCTGCCTGGCGATCCAGCAATGTCGGAAACAACGGCGCTATCGGCTCTCTTAGAATGCGTCGCAGAAATCGGAACCCCCATTCATCTGATGCGAATTTCGACCGCGCGGAGTGTGGAATTGATTCGAGCCGCGAAAGCACGAGGGTTGCCGATTACTGCCAGCGTGACGTGGATGCATTTGTTGCTCAACACAAAAGCGATCGAGCACTACAACCCAAATCTGCGGCTAGAGCCACCGTTAGGCAATCAAAGCGATCAAGTGGCCCTTTTGCAAGCCGTTCGAGAAGGGGTGATCGACGCGATCGCCATTGATCACACCCCCTACACCTACGAAGAAAAAACTGTTGCCTTCTCAGAAGCGCCACCCGGAGCGATCGGTCTAGAACTCGCACTCCCCTTACTGTGGCGCACGCTGGTAGAGACTCAACAGTGGTCAGCCTTAGAGCTATGGCGCAGTCTTAGCACCCGTCCTGCCTCGTGTTTGGGGCAAACGATGACCGAGATCGCTCCCAATCAACCTGCGGAACTGGTGCTGTTTGATCCGCAATTGGAGTGGACGGTGAATCGTGAGAGTTTGAAGTCTCGATCGCTCAACACCCCTTGGCTAGGTAAACCGTTAATTGGGAGAGTGATTCGTACTTGGTGTCCCTGAACCGGAACCCAACGTCTACTGCTGCGGCTTATAGTTCGGCTCTGGTGTGATTTCTCCGACCCGATTGGGAGGCCAAAACCGCACAACCGCGCGACCGATAATCTTCTCGCGGGGGACAAAGCCCCAATAGTGACTGTCGTAGCTATTATTGCGATTGTCGCCCAGCACTAGATAAGAACCCGAAGGAACCGTCTGCGGACCCCATTGATATTGCGGATCTTCTTCAATGTAGTTTTCTCGCAGAGCCTGGTCATTGACAAAAACGCGACCGCCTTTGACTTCTACTTTGTCACCCGGTAGCCCAATCACCCGCTTGATAAACGCATCGTGGAAGTTTTGCTTTTCTAGCGTGCTGGTAGGTGAAAACACCACAATGTCGCCCCGCTGAGGTGTGCTAAACCAGCGATAGCTCAGTTTGTCAACAATTAAGCGATCGTTGATTTGCAGCGTCGGCAACATTGAGCCAGAAGGAATATAGCGAGCTTCTGCCACAAACTGACGAATACCGATCGCTAAAAGGGCGCTCAACCCAACGGTCTTAAGTCCTTCAAGCCAGGGATTTTCATCTTTTGGTTGAGGTTTGTCATTGGGTGCCGGGTTTTCTACGCGAGTCATAGGGTTTTAAGTGCAAAGTCAGAACAGGGGTTAGAGCAACATCTGCCCATCTAGTCTATTCAATAAAAGTCAGATCGAACCAAGTGAGTTGTGATGATATCAAAGTTTACAGGGCATTTCTACTTTCTACTATCCACTCATAATTTAGACTCTTCCAGTTCCCTCAAAATCAGTATTTTTTACCATGGATTCTTCCTCCCTATTGGTTCAAAACGCTCAAATCTTGCTGCCAAATGGCGAATTTGTCTTGGGAGAGGTGCAGATCCAAGAGGAGGAAATCGTTGGGGTTGGGGCAGGTCTTTTGCCGATCGATGACTCAGACTATCAGAATAGACGCGACCGGATTGACTTTGTTGCCAGGAGCGATCGATCCGCAAGTTCATGTTCGAGAACCAGGGCTGGAGTATAAGAAAGACGTAATTTACGGCGAGTTGTGCCTGTGCGCGAGGCGGCGTGACTTCGTTTTTAGAGATGCCTAACACTCGCCCACTCCTAAATTCAGAACAACCAATCGGCGTTGAATGCAACTCAGTTAGCGCTAACTCAATCATTCGTCTGTACTTGGACGAAGATGTCATTCATCGCCAAGAATCTTCTCTAAAGTGCAGAAATGATCGACTCTAGGGCAAAGTTGTCCGAGGAACTGAGGGTGACTTGACGACCGGAATCACGATCGTACTCCAGTCGAATTTCTAAATAATTCTGTGGTTTGTAAGACAACCGCTCTGCCCACTCGATCGCCACGATTCCTAACTCGACCTCGACTCCTTCCCAATAAATTTCTGGATAGAGGCTGGCGGTTTCAGATAGGTTGAGACGATAAAGATCAAAGTGATAAAGCGGGATGCGTCCGCCTAAATATTCGTTGATCAGCGTGAAGGTCGGACTCTCGATCGAGTCCTGAATGCCCAATCCCTCACCCATTCCCTGCACGAGAGTGGTCTTCCCACTGCCCAAGTCACCTTCGAGCAACAGCACACTGCCAGCCGAGAGCGTTTGCCCTAGCTGAATGCCTAACTTGCGAGTTGCCGTTGCAGTGGGAAGACGGAATGACTTCATTCTGGTTTTGATTTTCGGTGGGCTAATAGAAACTGGGCTTCGGCGGCGCGATCGCTATTGGGATATCGCTGCACGAGTTGTTGAAGATAGCGAGGCTGATCACTCAAAAAATAGCTCGAAAACAGCAGATCATCTGGATAAGAACTGTTGGGAAATCTGACCTGTAACTCGGTCAAGATGCCGTCAATTCGGGTTTGGTAAGCCCCGCCGATGTCAGGAGAAGACTCACCCGTATAGGAATCAACTTTCTGTTTACCGATCGGAACGCCTGCCGGAGGATGAATACGTGCGGTTTCACCTGGATCGTAATTTTCCCACTGCCAGAGCAGCGTCATTGCCACCATGTAAAGTGTTTTCTCTCGCAGTTGGGGCGGCGTTTTGGGGTCATCCAATAATTGCTGGTAAAGCGATAACGCGACTGCGTTTTGACTGGCGCTTTGATAAGCTTGGCGCACGGCTGACTCGCCTCGTTTTGAGAGGTCACAGACCCACCAAAAGCGGCAATCCCAGCGATCGTCTGTCTCGACTGGATAGCGCTGACTCGTGCTGTAGCTAGTTGGCAAGTAATAGGTTCTAGAGCCGTCCCAAATCGGCAGATAGCCGTTTTTCCAGCCGCCTTCTCCTGCCCAATTAGATGCTAGCTGATAGCGAGAGTCGGGAGTGTTTTGGGTTTTCAACGTCAGAAGCTGCTGCCAGCGCTGACGCTGTTCGGTGAGCATGGCTTGCATTTGTTGCTGAACGTCTGCGGTTTTGTCACCCGTCCACCACGACCAACCCGCTTTGTAATAACTCTCTAGAATTTTGGCAGGCATTGCCGTCAAATTCAAATTCTCAGAGGTTTGCAGCGCTTTGGCATAGTCTTGCGATCGTGCCGCTTCTACCGCCACCGCATAGCGCAACAGTGGCGCGATCGCTTGATAATTTGGCTCCTGCGCCAACGTCTGAATTTGATCGGCAGAGAGTCCGACATCTAGCAGAGTTCTGACGTGAGGATAGGCGAGATAGAGGGCATCACGATCGCCGATATCGCTCGTCATCATCGTTAACCAGAGGCGCATCGCACCCATAATATCGCCCTGGTCTTGCAGGCTGTGCGCCAGCAGATAAGTTGCATCATCTGCCCCCGGATGATCGGGATAACGACTCAGCCACTGCTGCCAATCTCGAACTCGATCGGTGGCGGATTTTTTGGCGTTGCGACCGAGCAGTTTTTGACTCCGATCCGCACCCCCAAAGTAGGATCGCCCCGTTAAATCTCCATACTCGCGGCACGCTTGAATGAATTTGGACTGCGGATATTTTTTCGCCATGCCGACCAGCAGATAGTAAGCGTGAGAACCTCGATCGGCATCGTCTCCGCCAAAGCCATAAAACACACTGTGCGTCAGACTATAGAGCGGACGCGAATCACCGTTGAGGATTTGTTGCAGCAGCGCTGAGCCTTGCGGGTCGGTGTGGCGATCGAGTTCGGCGATCGCCCACATCCGATCGGGGGACTGCACGTCCGCTGCCAGCGATTTGAATAATGCCTTGGCGATCGGCGAAATCTGACCTGCTTTAACGGCTCCTAAGCGGTTGACCAATAAATACTCGCGTGATGTAGCAGGAAGAGCCTGATAATCAGCGATCGCTGTCTGAATCTGATTCTGATTTGGTTGGGCAATTTGTTCAAATTTTGTCCATTGAGACAAGTTAGGAACGGGTTTGTCTGGATTTCCTTTTTGCGGAAAAACTTTGTCGTATCCCAAGAGACTGACTAAAAAATCAAAATTGAACTGACTATAGAAAGTCGGAGAATTTTCTGGCTCTAGATTCTGTTTAGCGAGTTGAATCAGCCGCGATCGCACCTGCGGATCATCCAGTCCAAATTCTCGCTCCCAGGCTTTTGGATCGTCTGATGCGTCGCCTGACTCTAGCAATAAAGTATCTAGTTTGCCTGTGAGCAAATAAAAGTTAGGGGTAGACGACCTCCGCTGCACTTGTTTAGTCAACCAAAGCGTCGTATAAGGCTTGCCCAAACTGCGAATTCCGGTCATTCCATACGCTTGTCGAACAGCATCGCGAGACCGTGCATAATACTCCAGTAAAGGATAAGCCTTTGCGCCATATTGCTTCCAAACAGGATTGGTGAGTTTGCTGTCTCCCCATTTGACCTCCAGTAAATCTTGACGGACGGCTTGCAAAATCGGCTGCCACTGCGGATCAAATCGCAGCCGATCGCGCATCACATCATCCACTTCAACTTGAGTCAACTTGACCGGAGACAGCCCTTCCGCCTGTTTTGCTGCCTCTTGGGGCGACGGTATTTTTTGGTTAGGAGCCGCCACTAATTTTGTAACGGGCAAATCTGCCGACACCAAGACCAACACGCCCAGCGTCACCCCAGCTTGACCCAACCATTTCCAATAATTTTGACTAGCCATACTGAGCTTCCTCTACACCTATCTTGAGAGAATCATGAGAGATTCTACAGGGTCCAGAAAATTGTTACAAAAGTTTTCTGCGTTTGAGGAAGAAATACCGAGTTTTTGACTAGACCTCTTGCAAAAGTCCCTGCCCTCACCCTAAATCCCTCTCCCAAATGTGGGAGAGGGACTTTGAAATCTGGCTCCCCTTCTCCCAAACTTGGGAGAAGGGGTTGGGGGATGAGGGCATCTTCGGACTTTCGCAAGAAGTTTACTAGTGTTTTTAAATACTTGGCTTCGGTAAAATTCGCAGAAATTTAATAATTTGTCCTGTAATCTCAATGCTGATTAAATAAGTTTCGATCGTAAAGCGGTAGAGAATTCCACTAGAGCCGAGGGTTTGAAATTCGTGTAGGTCATGAAGCTGGCTGGTTTGAAAAAACTCACCAAAGACAAACTGCTGAACTCGCTGAAAGGCAGACGATTCCAGACTTTTGAGGTCTAACAAAAAGGTGCGATCGTAGCGAACTTCAAGTCGCGATGCGAGGAACAGCCCTGCCATTGAGCCGGATCTGTAGGTCTTCATAAAGCGCGTGAGGAGGATTGGATCAGAGGCAGCAAGCGCAGAGCGTCTTCACGAGTCAACGTGTCGCCGGGGCGGTGCGTGTGCTGAGATGCTTCCACCGCCTTCAGCATATAGAGGTCGTGATAGAGCGTTTCTAGATCTGACCAGAGGCTTTCTAGCTCCTGGTCAGAGAGCGCGTCAATGAGATGATGGGCACGGCTGCGAAACAGATTCATGCAGGAGGTCTCCTGAAGCCACGATCGGCAAGTCTGATAGCTTGAGAGTGCCCAATTGTTGGGAGAATATCGCAGCCAAAGAAGATTGCAAGCGTTGCAACGGCTACGGATTGTCCCCCTCGTTGCGGTACGATTTCAGTGACTTCTCAATATTCCTCGTTGCGGTTGCCCTTCTATGGTTGGTTATCTCGTCTCGCTGATCGTGTTCACGGCAGTTTATGCCCTGTTTAGTTTGGGGCTAAATCTGCACTGGGGCTTCACCGGGTTAATTAACTTTGGGCACGCGGCATTTCTAGCGCTTGGAGCCTACACCACAGTGCTGCTAAGTCTGGCGGGGGTGCCCATGATCTTTGCGGTGCTGATTGGAGGAGCGGTGGCGGCACTGCTGGGCTTGTTGATTGGCTTTTCGACGCTGCGATTGCGAGAAGATTACTTGGCGATCGTCACGATCGGGGTGTCTGAAGTCGTCCGTTTAGTCGCGCTGAATGAGGAATGGTTGACTCGTGGCTCGTTTGGCGTACAGGGCTATTCGCTGCCTCTCGCAGGTCTGACTCGACCGACCATTCTGACTCGATGGAGCATGATTGCGGTAATCACCGTAATCGCAGGTTTAGCATTGCGAAGTCTGTTGAAATGGGCGCAGCGGCAAACAAAACGAGTGGAGCGATCGCTGCTTGCCAAAAATGCTCTGATTCTAGGCGCTTATTCTGCCTCTCTAGCGCTCTTTTTGTATGGCATCAGTGCTGTTTTTCATGGGCTAAAAGTCGCGAACGCTCTACCCGCATGGCTGCAAGGACTCCTGCTAGTCGGATCGCTAGCGGCGATTGGCTGGCTCTATCAGTGGATTGCTCGTCGCCTGTTGCCCAAACTGCCTGCATGGGAAGCGGGAGCAGTTTTGCTGTCTACGATCGTGCTCTCAGTTTTCGGATTCTGTCTTTATGTCGTGAGTGCGATCGCGCTTTACAACTACAGTGAAAATCCGGCTCGGAATGGGCTGATGTTTCTATCCGTGATTGTGTTAGCGGTGACGTTTTGGGCGTTAGAACGACTAGTACGATCGCCCTGGGGACGGGTGCTAAAAGCGATTCGAGAAGATGAACAGGTTGCCAAAGCGTTGGGCAAAAACGTCTTCGCTTATAAGCTGCAATCGTTTATGCTCGGCGGATTTATTGCCGGAATTGCGGGGGCGTTTCTCGCGTGGCAACTTAGCACGATCTATCCCAGAAGCTTTGAGACAGACATCACGTTTAACGCCTGGACGATCGTCGTGTTGGGCGGCGCGGGGAGCAATGGCGGAACATTGTTAGGGGCGGCGATTTTTTGGGGATACACCACGCTGACCCGATCGCTCGATCAATTCGTGCCTTTGGCGGCTGATCAGATTGGAGCGCTGCGAATTATGCTAATCGGGCTGCTGCTGATCTTGCTAATGATGTGGCGACCCCAAGGAATTTTGGGCAATAAAGACGAGCTGACCTTAGGGCGATAAAGATACCTTCACTCCTTTGAAGGATGAAATTAAAGCCATCTGCTTCTATTCCTAGATAGAGAAGAACCGCGCAAGGATTTTATAATGGCAAACCTTTTAGAAACGGCTGCAAAAGCAGGATCATTCAAAACGCTGTTAGCTGCTGTTGAGAAATCAGGATTGAAAGAGATCCTGGAATCCCCCGGACCCTACACCATTCTGGCACCGACGGATGAGGCGTTTGAAAATATGCCAGAAGAGTTACGGCACAACGTAATAGATGACCCTGAAAAATTTAAGCGAGTTGTGGCTTACCATATTTTGTTTGGGGATGTCCGATCGGATGATCTCGCTCAAATCACTGAAGCCCCTAGCTTTGAAGGGTCAATCATCGCAGTCGAACAAACAGATGGCGGCATTAAAGTCAACGATGCCTCGGTCACTCAAATGGACATTCTGACCGATAACGGCGTGATCCACGTCATTGATGCGGTGTTGGTGCCTGTGCTGGTAGAAGCAGAACATGGCGAATTTAAACCTTGAGAACTTGTTGTGTCCCTTCTGCTAAAAGGCTTACACGACTGGGCATTGGATACGATCGTTAAGAAGCGTGGATTGATCAAGGTGCCACTTCTCGCCCTCACCCTAGCCCTCTCCCCAAGGAGCGGGAACAAGAATTCTAGCTCCCTTCTCCTTGGGGAGAAGGGTTGGGGAGGGCTTCGCCCCACTTCGTGAGGAGGGCAGAAAACGATCGCAAGTTTTACAGGTTATTTAATTCACGATCGCCAAGGAAACAGCATCCTAGCCGATCAGACTTTGCTCAACCTTTGACTCTCCTCTAGTGAGTTGAGCGAAGTCGAACTCCACGAACAACGCAGCGAGGGCTGCTATTTTCGCTCTGGGTGCGCCGAAACCTCTTGTGAGGTCGGCGTTCCTAACTGGTTAATCGTCGCGATAAAGCGATAGAGCCGACCCGAATCTTTCTGATTAAAATTCAGCACCAATCGAGGAAACTCAGAGGTTTCGTCCTGAGCTTCTTGAGGAAGTGCCTGACTTTTCTCGATCGTCCCTTTCACCAAAATATCGGCAAAGTTCTCGTTTAGCAGCGCAACACTTTCATCGGTCAAGTCAGACTTCAGCCGCATCACCAACTGCTCACCCACATAGCGGCTAGAGTGATAGACCCGATAAAAGCTAGAGATCGCCTCACGCGCGACATCTAAGTCTTCGGTGATCGTGTATAAACTCGGATCGTCGGCGCTAATCAGCCCCCGCTTCAGCAGTTGTTTATCCACATACTCTGCCCAGTCGTGCCAATAGCTGCCACCCGGCTTGTCAATCAACACCAGCGGCACAGGAGCCGACTTGCCCGTCTGCGTCAGCGTCAAGCATTCAAACGCTTCATCCTGCGTGCCAAACCCGCCTGGAAACAGCGCCAAGGCATCACTCTCTCTCAGAAAGAAAACTTTGCGCGTGAAAAAATACTTAAACGGAATCAGTTTGGGGTCGCCTTCAATAAACGGATTTGCACCCTGCTCGAAGGGAAGCTGAATGTTGAGTCCAAAGGATTGATCTGCCCCGGCTCCCTCATTTCCAGCCTGCATGATGCCGCCCCCCGCCCCAGTAATCACCATATAGCCCTGAGCCGTGACGCAGCGCGCAAACTCCCGCGCCATCTGATACTCCTCGGTGTCGGGTGAAATCCGAGCAGAGCCGAAAATGGCTACTTTGCGGACGTGCCGATAGGGATAAAACGTGCTAAATGCCCGCTCCATATCTTGCAGAGAGGCGTTGAGAATCTTCCAATCGAGTCGATCGATGTCGTCTCCCGACAGTCGCACAATCAACGCCAGCGCTTGAGCAATCAACTCCCCGTGTCGTAAGTTGGGCAACTGCTGAAATAAATCGTTAACCGTCGTCTGAAGCGACTCGATTGCCTGAACTGTGCGATCGGATGCCATAACACTTTTCCAAACTGGGCTATCTATTCTACTAGGATCTTGGAGCAGAAAAGGCTCATAGAGACAATAAAAAACGCCTCTGTGCACTAAGGCTGAGGCGTTATCAGCATACTACCAACAATTCACACAAACCCACCCCGGCTCTCTTATGGCATACATAGCCAGAACCCAACAGCAGTAAAGGTGGCGATTCGCTTTGCGAGGCGAAGAACTAACAGGGTGAATTGGGCTTAGAGATGCTTTTCGAGTGTGTTAGAGAGCGTTGTCTTGGGCACGGCTCCCACAACCATATCGACGCGTTGCCCTCCTTTAAAGATCATCAGCGTAGGAATGCTGCGAATCCCATACTTGCTTGCGACACCGGGGTTGTCATCGGTGTTGACCTTGACGACCTTAACTTTGCCTTCAAACTGAGACGCGATTTCATCGACAACGGGTGCCACCATTCGGCAGGGACCACACCAAGGTGCCCAAAAATCAACCAAAACCGGAACTTCGCTCTCAAGTACTTCTTGATCAAATGTAGAATCTGTAACTTGTGCGGCTGCTGACATGCCTGAAAATCCTTGCCTATACTCGTTCGACGAAATTCTACCATAGCAAAAACAGCAAACTCTCATCGCAGTGCATACATAATTAGATACAATCCGCGCTTCCTTTTAGGGGTGGGCGTTTTCGCCGATATAAGTTTGCGGTTAAGTGTCGCGTTTTGTAATGAATTAGGCAGCTTGAACGCTAGAACCTTTAAAAAGGAACCGCCTAAACCGAAGTTCAGGCGGAGTGTGGTGTGAGGAGTGAACGGAAACTTTTGTCTCCGCTTCATCTATTGTAGACGACGGATCTGGAATTACCAGAGGGTGCTAGAAGACTAAAAAACTCTTAAGAATCCATTTAGGCTTGTAGCAATTCAGACTCTATTTGCCCATTCCTAGCTGTTGAGCTTTCTGGTAGACCTTGCCCTCTGTCAGCAGTGAGGGAGCAATCACGACTTCGACTTGCTGCATCTCTTTGATGTCTTTTGCGCCAAGAGTGCCCATGCTGGTTTGCAGGGAGCCTAAGAAATTGTGGGTGCCATCATCAAGTTGGGCCGGACCGCGCAAAATTTGTCTTAGGGTGCCTGTGGTACCCACTCGAATGCGAGTGCCTCTAGGCAGAATAGGGCTAGGAGTCGCCATGCCCCAGTGAAAGCCGCGTCCGGGAGCCTCTTGCGCTCTGGCAAACGGAGAGCCAATCATCACGCCATCAGCTCCGCAGGCAATGCACTTGCAGATGTCTCCGCCTGTGATTAAGCCGCCGTCTGCAATGATAGGGACATAATTTCCAGTTTCGCGGTGATAGTCGTCACGAGCGGCAGCACAGTCAGCGATCGCGGTTGCCTGGGGCACACCTACACCCAAAACCCCGCGAGACGTACATGCTGCTCCTGGACCAATCCCGACTAGCACTCCTGCCGCGCCTGCTTTCATTAAATTCAAGGCGACTTCGTAAGTGACGCAGTTTCCTAAAATCACCGGAATCGGCATTTCTTGACAGAATTGAGCTAGATCCAACGGTGTGATCGAGTCAGGTGCGAGGTGAGCCGTCGAGACAACCGTGGCTTGCACAAAAAACAGATCGGCTCCCGCTTTGGCAACGACTTGCCCAAACTGAATGGCTCCTGCGGGAGTCGCACTCACCGCCGCAATTCCGCCCTGCCGCTTGATTTCTTTGACTCGCCGCTCAATCAATTCAGGCTTGATCGGCTCCAGATAGAGTCGCTGCATCAGCGTCACAAACTCATCCTTCCCGACCGCAGCAATTTCATCCAAAATCGGGTCAGGGTCTTCGTAGCGGGTTTGCACGCCTTCGAGGTTAAGAACGCCCAGTGCGCCTAGCTCCGACAGCAAGACTGCCATCTTCACATCGACCACCCCATCCATTGCACTGGCGATAATCGGAATTTCGCGCTCAATGCCACCGATCGTCCAGCGCGTATCTGCCAATTTTGGATCGAGGGTTCGCTGTCCGGGAGCGAGTGCAATTTCGTCAATGCCGTATGCTCGGCGGGCGGTTTTGCCTCTGCCAATTTGAATATCCACGCTTCATCTCCCAAGACTATTTGGAATAGGGTATCAAATTTAAATCGGCAATGGGTTTAAGAGATTCTGAGAGAAGACTTCAAACGAATAGTGAGACGGTAATCTCGCACTCTCTATCGCTAGAGACACTGATAGGATAAAGATAGGTAAGAAAAGCCGTAACGACTTCAAATTATGACTCTGGCAAATCTGCGCGACCTTTATCAACAGGTCATTTTAGAACGATACAAAAAGCCAAAACATCGAGGCGTGACGACTCCTGTGCATCGTCTGCAACGGGGGCACAATCCTTCATGCGGTGACACGATCGAGCTAACCGTGCAGCTTAACGAGGCGGGCGATCGCATTGAAGATGTCAAGTTTGAGGGCGAAGGATGCGCGATCGCGATGGCATCGGCTGATTTAATGGCAGAGGCAATGCGCGGCAAAAGCACCGACGAAGCGTTAGAAATGGTGCAGCGTTTTCAAAGCATGATGCAGGG
>JBBQYE010000050.1:0-14593 GCA_038208945.1 Leptolyngbyales cyanobacterium
TTAATTAAACATAAAATGCGGAAGATGCCCTCACCCCAGCCCTCTCCCGCAGGAGAGGGAGCCAGAATCTAGTTCCTCTTCTCCTTGGGGAGAAGGGGTTAGGGGATGAGGGTCTTCAGTTTAATTGTGCCTACCTACTTAATTAGGCAGACTCAGTTAAAGCCAACTCGTGTAGGTGATCTCGACTCCGCTCAACCCGCTGCAAGTTCTGGCTTGAGCGTTGAGCCGAAACGCATCTTACAGTCGATTCCGTTTACCCACCTATTTTTGGAATTCTCATCAACTTTTTTCGAGGAGTAAGCTTATAAAGACCTTATCTTTAGCAGGTGAGATCTCTAGCAGTTCCCTACTAGCTGCTGACCATTCGGCAACAAAACTCGTTATGAAAAAAGCTCTACAAGCCCTTGCTATTTTGACGTTAGGAATCGCCGTCCTCATCTTGACCATCACTTCTGGCGATGCTCAACTCATTGAAAGTCAAAGAATTCCTGGCTTGCCGCACTTGAGTCTGCAAGCTCAAGAAGTCGCTGATTCCAGTCTTACGTTATCTTCTGCTTGTGCCCTCAAACCAGTTTCTAAAGCGAATAAATCAAGATCAGTCGTTGCCACCGTGCAAATACCCGTTCCCTTAAACCGATTTAGACAAGAACCAAATCTTGCTGACCAATTCAAGGAAACTTCAGCCAAGTCAGCACCTGCTTACACTCCCATAGAAGAAGTTGCCCTCGCTCACTCAACTAACTTCGGACGGCGATTTGTGCAAGACTTGTATGGCAGACCTGCAAATAATGAAGCGATCGTGGTTCTACACGAGACGGTCGGGTCTGCTCAATCGACAATCGACCTGTTTCAAACGCCCCATCCTAATGACAATGATCAAGTGAGTTATCACACGCTGATCACCACAGATGGCACGATCGTCTACTTGGTGCCACCCGATAGGCGAGCATTTGGAGCCGGAAACTCGATTTTTGTGAGTGACACGGGTCAAGAAGCCATTCAGACGAATCCAGACTTTCCTCCGTCTGTCAACAACTTTGCTTATCACATTTCCCTGGTGACTCCGCCTGATGGTCGCAACAACGCCACTCGACACAGCGGCTACACGCGAGCACAATATCAGTCACTGGCATGGCTAGTAGCAAAGACGGATGTGCCTGAATCGCGAATTACCACTCACCGAGCCGTTGATCGATCGCGCCAACGTATAGATCCTAGAAGCTTTGATGACGAATATTTTGTGCGTCTGTTGAGCTTCTATCCAAAAACTCAAGAAATTTCAACTCAGTGCTCAACCCCCGCCGTTTTGGAGGAATAAACGAAAAAGGGAAGGAGAATTGCTTCTCCTCCCCCTTCAGATTAGTAGAACGCGATCACTATAGGTTCACCATAATCTCCACCCAGTCAATGCCCTGACCTCGGTTTTGGTGATCGGTCTGGTCAACATCATTCACAGATCCACCATTATTTTGAACCATGCCAATGTAGACCTTCTGAGGTCCAGACAGATTAGCCCAACCAGCCCAATTTCTAGAAGGAAGCTTCAAATCGACCGTCTTGGAGGCTGATAAACTCTTACCTGCAATAGGATCAACGCCTGTCGGGGTGAATGCCCAAGCAGACGTATCAGACTTGCTGAAGACAGGAGTTGTAGACAAATAGAATCCAACCTCGCTCCCGTTGGTTTCGGCTTTGAAACCGTTGTTTTCAGTCACAAACGTTGCAGTCACCGTTCCTGTAGGAGCAAAGGTTGTTCCATTTACAGCTAGACTCTTACCTCTCAGGTTGATAGTAGGAATCTGTTGAACGTCGATATTCAAGACGGTCACGTTATTATTTTCGTTTGTCTCTGCAACAGCATCGTCTGAGTCAACTAACGCGAGCAGGTAGTAAGTTCCATCCACACTCCAGAAAGTGTTTAGCCACGAGGGTAGAGCCAGATTTAAAGGCTGTGATTGACCAATCTGACCTGCCGGAAGATCTACAGTAGTAGTAGATATTAGAAAGTCAGATGCTCGATCGAGTACCTGATCTCTTGAGATATAGAAAGCAACCTTCACTCCAGCGGCAGCAACGGTTCCATCATTCTTAGCACTGTAGTTGACTGCTATAGTAGTAACCGGATCAGTGCTATTGGTCCCTGGGGTCAAGAGAACTTGAGAAGGACCTGTGAAACTATTGCCGAGAAGCTCCGTGACTTGTGGCTTGCCTTCAACGTTTAGCCGATAGTTGATGTCATCTACGTTTGTAGAAACTTTGATGTAGTAGTCTCCAGGATCTAGCGTCTGCCCCACATATGTCAAAAGGGTCGAAGGAGCACCGATCGCACCTGCTTTATAAAGAAGTTGCAGATTAAGTGAACTGAGCGGCTGACCATTTGAGTCTGTGGCAGACAGAAGCAGGGTGGACTTGAGGGCAAACTTGAATTTGAAGTAGTCAGGCAGGTCAGAACTGATTGAGTCAGCATAAACCCCAGCCGCGTTTAGGGTGCCGATGTTGAAAGTAGACAACTCTGTGCCACCACCGATACTCCGGGTCGTAGCCACAAATCGGCGACGCTGAATGCCATCAAGCTGGTCACTGATAGAGCGCTGAGGAAGAAACGCTGTATCTAAAATGCTTGTACCGTTTAAAAGCCAAACCGAGACTCCACCCGAAACTGAGTCACGCCAAAGCATATCAGCTTTGCCGTCATTGTTGAAGTCAGTCAGTTGCTCTATGTTAAACCTAGCTGGAATAACATAAGGTAAGAAGTCTGCCGTGGCAATTTGAGTGCCATCTAACAGCCAAACGGCTAATTGACCCGTCCGGTTGTTACGCCAGAGGAGGTCGTCTGCTTTGTCGCCGTCAAAATCGCCCACTTGAGCAGTCCACTCAATCGGCACATTTGGAAGGAACGCAGAGCCTCCTTTGTCAATTTGAGTGCCCTTCATTAGCCAAATTGCTGCCCCGCCTGTCTGAGTATTGCGCCAGAAAATATCTGTTCTTCCATCTTTGTTAAAGTCACCTAACTGAGACTTCCATTCACCCGAAACGCTAGGAAGGAACGCAGTGCCTCCTTTCTCAATCTGAGTGCCGTTCATCAGCCAAATTGACACTTCACTAGACTTGGAGTTGCGCCAGAAAATGTCTTTTCTTCCGTCTTTGTTAAAGTCGCCCAAAGCAGGGTCCCAATCACTAGAAACTCCCGGAAGTATCGTGAACGTATCGAATCCTAAGCCTGCGCTGTTGGTCAGCCAAATAGCTGTCGAACCTCCCTGTTTGTTACACCAAAAAATGTCGGCGTGGTCGTCGTTATTAAAATCTCCTAGAGTTGCCTGCCAGTCTGCTGAGATTTTATAGGGAGATATGGCGTTTTGCAGAATGGTGTCGCCTTTCATTAACCAAATCGCGACTGTGCCATCTTTCTGGTTTCGCCACAGAATGTCGTCTTCACCATCGCCATTGAAGTCAGCAAACTGACTTTTCCAATCGGTCGTTGGGAGACTGACATTGGAGCCGCCAAATTTAATCACACTGTCTGTTTGTGCAGTTTTGCCATCGGTCTGCACTATTGAAAGAGCGCCCGTTACTGTGCTACGCCAAACCAGATTGCTGAGAATTGCATCGGTGCTGACAGAGAGATTGAGCTTGTAGTTGGCATCTGTAGCAGCAGCATCACTTGGGTCTAGGTCTACCTGGATGTATACGTTCCCGCGGTTAGCTTGGCTGAGAGCGCTTCTGAAAGCTGTTTAGGAGTGCCTGTGGTGATCGGAGTGACATCAGCTTGGCTGTTATTAAAGAGACGGAGGCGTGCATTGCCTGTGAGTTCGGCTAGCGTAACGCTTGTGCTGCTGCCGATGAGCGTGAATTTGTAGAAATCGGTTTTATCGCTTGCATTGAGTGACCCAGAAAGAGGCGGTGTCCCAATCAGGTTAGTGATTGAGGTAGCGGTAGAAAAGGAATTGTTGTCGGTAGGCGGCATGGCTAGACTCTCTGTAAGCTAATGGCAGGTTCGACCGAGGTTAGATTCTGTAGTGTTCCCAAATTCAGACTGAAAATTAAGCCAGACTAGAATTTGAGCGAGATCAGGATTGGCTCGATTAAGATAATCTGTATTGTCAATCAGGCTTCGAGTCTAAGTTTATACAATTGAAATCACTATTACGCCAGGGTTATTACTGATATTTATCAAAGTGAGAGTTCGATCGTGTCAGTTATTTTGCACAGAGTTCTGTGGGGCGATTAGCCGCCTCAGTGAAAGAAATCTCCTACGTCGATCTAGCCTCTTGGGTTCTTAAAACTCGATTCCTGGCTGTGCCTTGACCCCTTGCTCTCTAAATGGATGCTTGACCAAAGTCATTTCAGTTACGAGATCTGCTCGCTCAAGAAGTGCTGGAAGCGCACCGCGACCTGTCAAGATAACGTGCGAGTCTTCTGTCTTCTCAGATAGCCCAGCGATGACCTCTTCAATGTTTAAATAGCCTAGTTTGAGCGCAATATTAATTTCGTCTAACAGCACGAGCTTGAAGTTTGGGTCTTTGATAAATTTCAGCGCGGTCTCCCACGCTTGGGTTGCTTTGAGAATGTCGCGATCGCGATCTTGAGTCTCCCAAGTAAAGCCTTCACCCAAGGCGTGAAATTCAAGCTGATCGCCCCAGTGCTCAAAGGCAGCTTTTTCTGCGGGTTCCCAGGCTCCTTTGATGAACTGCACGATCGCGACTTGATAGCCATGACCCAGCGATCGCAGCACCATCCCCAGAGCAGCCGTTGTTTTGCCTTTACCATTCCCTGTATGGACGATAATCAATCCTTTTTCGGAGGTCATGGCTGCGAGACGTTGATCCTGCACCTCTTTGCGTCGCTGCATCTTTTTGCGGTGCTGACCTGCCTCTGGCGACTCTCCCACGGCAGATTTAGAGGGGGTCAAATCCGAGGGTGTATCAAGCTGAGAGTCAAGAGTCATAAGACACCAAAGTGAATGATGTGAGCAGAAGGTTGCAAGACAACCTCCTCTAGCCTACCAATAGAGAGGTCTCACTTCACAGAGGAGAGAAGAGTCTCAGTATTTTGGATGGTCATCAGCGTAAAAATAAGGTGATACTATACAAGAAGCATTGTTTAAAAGGTTGCGATAAAAAGTATTGAAATTTTTCTCTTTGACTGGATACCCTTGGCGACCTTTGTGGTATCTCGAAATGAAGTTGAAGCGGAAGCGGCAATGCGATCCTGCACTCTCGTGGGTCGATCGCTGTGAAGCTCCCAGTATGAACTGACCGATCTGTAACTCAAGGTTCGCGTCTGCTTGTTGCTGACTCTGGCTCCAAAGAATGGAGTTTCTCTCAACACTCACTCGAACTGGATCGGTCAAGTTCTCTTTTAGGAGAATTTTCTAAATTAACGACTGAAATGCGGATTGCATTTGACTCTACGAAGGTTTCAGTCTTTCAAGATTTACTTGGCTGTTGCTTGGTAATGGTCTAGGCTCGTATCCTCGTTTGTTGAAGATGAAGATGTAAGGTCTTCAGTCGCGTTTTAGCGACTCACTGTAAGCTTTTCCAGTCCGATATCGGGCTGTTTCGCACTGTCTCGCCCTCACTTTATGCTTCTTAGTCTTTCTGGAGTAAAAGAATGTCTAAACTTCTCAGTCAAAAGATCACACCCTCCCCCATGCCCTCTGAGATCAGCGTTGTTGACCTGATTGATGGCTACTTTACGGCATATAACTCGGCGCGACTGCGAGAGATTTGCCACCTTCTCAGCCGTGAAGTGATGCAAGAAGGGGTCACAGTAGGACTCAGCTTGTCGGGGGCAATGACTCCAGCAGGGTTAGGCGTTTCTGTGTTGGCACCTCTGATGCGAAACGGATTTGTTGACTGGATCATCAGCACAGGTGCTAACCTCTACCACGATATGCACTATGGGCTAGGACTGGATCTCTATGCCAGTAGCCCGTTTCTAGATGATGTGAAGCTGCGGCAAGAAGGTCGCATTCGGATTTATGACATCATTTTTGACTATGATGTGCTGCTGGGAACGGATGCCTTCATTCGGCAGATTCTCAAAGCAGAACCGTTTCAGAAGCACATGGGCACGGCTGAGTTTCACTATTTGCTCGGCAAATATGTGCAGGAAGTGGAGCGGCAACTTGGTGTGAAGCATCCTTCTCTTCTATCAACGGCTTATGAGTGTGGCGTTCCTATCTACACCTCTTCGCCAGGAGATAGCTCGATCGGCATGAATGTGGCAGCGATGGCGCTAGAAGGCTCAAAGCTGGTCATTGACCCAATGCTGGATGTCAACGAAACGGCGGCGATCGTGTATTCTGCACGCGAGTCCGATATTCCTGATGTAGAAGGTAAGAGTGCAGCGCTGATCATTGGCGGCGGCAGTCCTAAGAACTTCTTGCTGCAAACTCAGCCACAACTGCACGAGGTTCTCGGTCTAGAAGAGCGGGGACATGATTACTTCATTCAAGTCACCGATGCCCGACCTGACACGGGTGGGTTATCGGGGGCGACTCCTAATGAAGCGGTAAGCTGGGGCAAGGTTGACCCCGAAGAACTGCCGAATACGGTCGTCTGCTACACCGACAGCACGATCGCGCTGCCGATCCTAACTGCATACGTGATCAACCAGTGTGAGCCTCGCCCGTTAAAGCGGCTCTACGATCAACGCGATCAACTGCTGGCAAAACTTAAGGTAGATTACGAAGCCGCCAAACTACAGGCTTCCCATCCTGTTGTAGAACCAGTTTCGGTAGGTTCTGTGTTGAAGGAACCTATTGCTACCTATCCCTGTGGGACACCAATTCGCAACGGTCGTCACTGAGATCGATCGCAAGTCTTTTAGGGTGAGTCTATCTCACCCTTTTTTGTGACTTTATTGAGGAGGAACTGAAGGGGCTGGGGCAGAGTTTTGAGGAGAAGCGGGAGATGGATTGAGAGGGATCTGACTGGGATTAGTGGGCTGTAAAGTAGGACTGGTGGGGGAAATCGGGTTTACAGAGGGCTGAGGATTGAGAGGATCGATCGCGGGTGTAGGAGTCGTTAATCCTGGAGATAAAGGAACTTGACCCGGGACGACTGGACTTTGATTAGGAGATGGACTGGTTTGGGGAGCCGTTTCTAGCGCGACACGATCGCCCCCCACTGCTCGTAAAACATCCAGAACTTGAATCACATCATTGTAGAAAGAAGTCTGAGAAGCACTGAGAACCAGTAACCCCTCCGGATTTTGCTGGTGATAGGTTTGCAGGACTTGATAGAGCTGGACTCGATCAAGCGGCTGATTTTTAACCGAAGTTAGCCCAGTGGCATCAACATTCACCACCAGCATCTCCTGATTTTGGGGTGTGCCTGTGCTGGCTTTGGGTAAATCTAAATTAATACCTTCCCGACGAGTGAGTTGCAAAGCCGCCAGAATAAAAAAGGTCAGAATGCAGAAGATCACGTCGATCAAAGGAATGATCTGAATTTGTGCCTCGTCTTGAGGAGAGTCGAGATTAAGTTTCATAAGCAGAGTCAAGGGTGAAGGGTGAACACGGCAAGAAATCTAGTCGATCGTGACATTTAGACTTCTCTAACGGTTGGCATCTTGCCAGGTCTGTCGGTAGAGCAGTTCTAACTCGTTTCCGGCTCTGCGAAGAACTTTTGCTTGATTAAAGACTAGGGCTTGAAAGATGCGATAAAAAGCGACGCTGAAAACGGCGACGATTAACCCTGTTGCCGTACTGATCAAAGCTTCACCGATGCCTGTTGTCACGCCTGCGGTCGAAGCCGTCCCGATGTCACCGAGGCGAATCGATCGCAGTGACATGATTAAACCAATTACGGTTCCTAACAATCCCAATAGCGGAGCCATCGCGATTACCGCTTCTAGAATTTTGTCTCCTCGGCGCATTGAGACGATCTCTTCGTCAGCCGATGATTCAAGCGCCAGACGAAACAGTTCTGGGTCAGGCTTTTGCAGCCGAAGACCTGCGTAGAGGAATCTGCCGATCGGCTGGTCATAGGCTTGACGAGAAATTTCGCCTGCCATCTCCCAATCTTTGCGAGAGGCATCGAGAATGCGATTCACGGTTTCTTTCTCTTTGTTGAGAACGTTAAACCAAAACCACGATCGTTCAATAATTGCACTCAACGCCAAGATCGAGAGCAGCAATAACGGAATCATCGTTACGCCGCCCTTTTGAAATAGTTCTACGATGTTCATCGGTTGCGCTTCCTTCTAGTCGTGCCCACAGCAAATCATGGCTTCTAGCCTCCCACATATTCGGCGACCTCAAGAGACTTTAGCGAAAAAATCTACGAGCTGCTGTGGAATTTGAGTCTTAGGATTCAAGGAGCCAGACGCGCTTTTTTAAGGCGGTTGCTTTCATACCAGTTTGCAATCTCTGGCACCCATTTTTGAAACGGCTCCCAAATACATTCACAGAGCTTTTGAGCTTCTAGCTGGGCATCTGCCTTCCAGCGCAGATCGATCAAGTGCATCATCGATCGCACGTTTGCAGACATCACCCAATGCTGACGCACATCAAACGGGATCAATCCTCTCGCGTGTTCTTCTGAAAACCCTTGATCGATGCGGTCTTTGTAGCGCTGACAGGCGGTGATGCACCATTTAACATCTTGTTGACGTTGTTCTAGCGTGTATTCGTATTTTTTGCCCTGGCGATCGCTATAAAACCCCAACGGACGCAAATAAAAGACTTCTTCGACCTCACGCTTTTGATCAATCACATCAACGAGTCTTTGCCCTGTATACCTAAAAGATTGGACATCAAATGAGATTCCAACGCGATGAGTACGAATTTGCTGCATTGTGCTGTGAGGAAACCAGCCGCAGTTCATCACGATTTGCGGATGCTCTAACGGTCCATAGTGTCCCCGGTTGCCTGCCAACAGTTGTTTGATGATAACTTCGCCACACTTTGCTTCGTCCGGAAACCGATCGCGCTCATCGCAGACAAAATTCTCTGCATAATCCTGGTGCATGGCGGCGTAGATAGTCTGCTGCGGGTTGGGAGTTTGAGAAATGACTTCGACTTTAAAACGATCCATAGTAGGGAGCCAGGTTAGCCTTGGGCGATTGGGAACAAATTGTTTGAGGTTAACAAGATTAACTCCGATCTCACCCCACCTTGAACTTTTGATCGTTAAATTTTCGATTCTCTTCGGGTGGTTTTTTGCCCCGATCTTTCGCAAGATGGATTAAGCTAGCTGAAACCCCACTGTTTTTTCGGACAAGCCACATCGTGCCCAAACGTATTTCTTTTCTTTCTGCCCTGACCATTTTGAGCGTGTGGACTGCCGCTCATCCCGCTTTTGGACAGGCGTTGGTGCCCCATATGCTGCAACTCGACACCAAAAAGCTAGAGCAGCAGGGCATTGGTCTAGTGCAAGAAGCCACTCAACTGGCTCAGTTTCAACAGTTTGATCTGGCACTATCGCGGGCACGATTGGCGACCCAGCTAGCTCCAAAAATTCCTGAAGCGTGGGCAGTCTTAGGTGGGTTGTATCTTCAAGCCAATCAGGTCGATCCTGGAATCAATGCGCTGAAACGGGCCCAGACACTTGATCCCCGCAATGCCGCGATTTTGTTTGCGTTGGGAACAGCGAACTTTCAGAAAACGAACTATCAGCAGTCGATCGACTACATTCAGGCTGGGCTAAAGCTGAAGTCAAACGTTCCTGGAGCGCTGTTTGATTTGGGCAATGCCTATCTGATGCTGAAGCAAAATCGAGACGCGATCGCCAGCTACGAGAAAGCCTATGCTCAAGACAAAGAATATTGGCCCGCCATCAATAATGTGGCGCTGGTTAAATATGAGCAGGGAGAGATCGATGAAGCCATTCGACTCTGGCGATCTTCAGTGACGATCGATCCCAAAGCGGCAGAACCAAAATTAGCCGCTGCGGTCGCGCTTTACAACAAGGGCGATCGTGAGCAGGGTTTAACCTTGGGCGAAGCGGCAATTCGGTTAGACAGTCGCTATGGTGACTTGAAGTTTCTCAAAGATAATCTGTGGGGCGAAAAGCTGTTAGCGGCAACTCAGAAGTTCTTGTCTGTGCCAAGAATTCAGGCGACGATTGCTCAAGCCCAAGCCGCTCCTCCAGTGCAGCCCCAGCGCCCTGAGTAGTCAGCGCAATTTTTGAGTAGGCGGTAGACTTTGTATTGATTGGTTGAGTTCGGGTGTCATCATGCGATCGAGAGGAGCTTTTCAGAATCGACCGCTTCACCGCTCAAAGGTGGCTCGATCGCAAAGGAAACGATTTCCCTGGATGCTGTTCATTTTGCCGTTAGTGATGTGGTTCGGCTTCCGAGCCGCTCGCATCTATTTTGAGAAGCCGCAAGCAATTCTGGTCTTGGGCGGCTCTACGGTAGCATTAGAGCGCGAGAAGTTTACGGCTGAGTTTGCCCGTGAGCATCCTGGTTTGCCGATCTGGATTTCGTCAGGTAGCCCACGAGACTATACAAAGCAGGTGTTTTTGGAGGCAGGAGTCGATGTGCATCGGCTCAACCTAGATTATCAAGCGGTTGACACAGTAACAAATTTTACGACCTTAGTAGATGAGTTGAAGCAGCAAGGAGTTCAGAGCGTTTATTTGGTGACTTCTGACTATCATATGCGACGCGCTCAACTCATTGGCGAGATCGTGCTGGGTAGCCGAGGGATTCATCTCAAGACTGTCTCAGTGCCTTCTGAGCAACCACAAGAACCCTTATCAAAAGCACTTCGAGACGGGGGGAGAGCCGTCCTCTGGGTCACAACTGGGCACACGGGCGCAAGCTGGAGTCGATTACACGGGGGACGATAGATTTATATTTGATAGAAATACTGGCTTAGAGTCAAGGCTTTAAGCGACGATCGAGTCTTGCACCAACACATAAGGCTGCACAATCAAGGCATGAAATCGCTTGTCTTGATGGACGTTCCAGTCTGCTTTCTGTTGGACAGACGGCTTGTAAATCAAGCTTTCAGCGATCCAGTGTTGCACGGATGTCGAGTTGTCGGTGACGATCGCTAGCCCGACATCAACTAAGTTTAGCTGAGGGTCTACCACAATTACGGCATCTCGATCGACGTGAGGAATCAGCCAACTCCACTCGGCTTCATCCAAAGATTTGGTGAGTTCTAATCTTAAATCTGACATTTCAAAAACCGGGATGAGCGATAGAAGTTTACCCTAGCAATTCAACCTTCAAGATTCAACGCTATCGCCCCAAGCCATGCAGGGCATTGATTTCTAGGGCACAGCGTCGAGTGATGGCTTCAAGCTCTGAGCGATCGCTAGAAGTGGGCGGCAGAATCAGTTCGCCAATTCGCACGGTCACAGGAGTCGAGCGAGGCATGGCAGAACCTTTGCGGAAGATGGCATGGGTTCCCCAGAGGCTAACAGGAAGGAGAGGCGATTGAGTCTTTGCCGCAATCCAGGCTGCGCCGACTTTAGGATCGGCAATGCGTCCGTCAAGGGTGCGAGTGCCATCGAGAAATATGCCCGTTGCCCACCCAGACTGAATCGAGGCGATCGCCGCTTTCATCGCACTGCGATCGGCAGATCCTCGCTTCACAGGGTAAGCTCCATACGCCTGAATTGCCTGTCTGAGCACGGGAACCTGAAATAGTTCTTCTTTTGCCATGTAAGCAACCGGACGACCCACACAGCAAGACAACAGAGGCGGATCAAAGTCACTGGCATGGTTGCTGACGACCAGCAAGCGTCCCTTTTGAGGCACATTTTCTGCTCCATAAATGCGTCCTCTAAAATAGGTGTGCAGTACAGGACTGACGATCGACCACTTAAACAGACGATAGAGCAGGAGACTGATCAAAGGCTCTCGATCGGGGGTGGTTTCTAAAAGGGAGGAGGCGCGGCTCATGAAGAAAGTTCGGCGAGGCTACCAATCGTTTTTAGCACTAAATCGGGGCAGGTGCGTTTGATAATTCCAGTCAAGACTTTGCCAGGACCGACTTCGACCACTCGATCGACCCCTTCTTGAGGCAGTTGTAGAGAAATCTCACGCCAGCGCACAGCGCCTGTCATCTGACGATTAAGACGATCTTTGAGCACTGCTGGATCGGTGCTGGGAGTCGGATCAACATTCGAGAGGACGGGAATCTGAGCAGACTCAAACGAGACAGCATCTAAAACGGTTTTGAATTGAGCGGCGGCATCTGCCATCAGAGGCGAGTGAAACGCTCCGCTAACATTCAAACGAACGGCTCGTTTAGATTTGACCTGATTGAGAATAATTTCAACTGCCTCTGGAGTGCCCGAAATCACCACTTGCCCTGCGTTATTATCGTTGGCTAACACAACATCGGGAGTTTGCTCGATCGCCGTTTCAAGCTGGGCACGATCGAAGCCCATCAACGCTGCCATCATGCCATCCGAAGCGCTATCCATCAGTTCTGCACGACGTTTGATCAGACGCAACCCATCTTCAAAGCTGAAGACCCCTGCTGTATAAAGAGCGCTATATTCTCCCAAACTGTGACCTGCGACATAATCGGGGTGCTGCCCATTTGCCTTAAGCAGATCCGCCAAAATGCTTTCTACAACATATAAACAAGGCTGCGTATAAAGCGTGTGAGAAACTTTGTCGTCCTGACTCTGACAAATCTCGGTCACTGACCAGCCAAGAATAGATTCAGCTTGCTCGAACTTTGTCATCGCTCCAGGCAATTGGATTAAGTCCATGCCCATTCCGATCGCTTGAGAACCCTGCCCCGGAAACACCCACGCTGTCTTAGTCATCATGCTATCCCCATTGAAAGACGGCTGCGCCCCACGTTAAGCCTGCTCCAAAGCCAGAAGTGACGATCGTATCGCCCTCTTGAATCTTGCCTTGTCGAACGGCTTCATCTAACGCTAAAGGAATCGACGCAGCGGACGTATTGCCGTATTTTGCCAGATTGCTAATCACTTTTTCGGGAGGAATTTTGAGACGATCGGCAACCGAATCGAGAATGCGCTGGTTTGCCTGATGGAGCAAGAGCCAGTCCACATCTTCAACGCTCAAATGCGCTCGAAATAGGGCTTTCTCAATCACTTCAGGCACCTTCTTGACGGCAAAGCGGTAGACTTCTTGACCGTTCATCGTGATTGGGTGAAACGTGCCCTGGTTAATCGTCACGCCCGTCAGCAGCTCTTTTGGCTCCGACTGATAAGACAAATTGAGACAATTATTTTGAGTGCCATCGCTGCGAAGCTCAAACCCTAGCAGCCGATCGTGCTCACTTGCCTGCATGATCACAGCTCCGGCTCCGTCGCCAAACAGCACACAGGTGCGGCGATCTGACCAATCGACCCAGCGAGACAGCACATCGGCTCCAATCAGCAGCACATTTTTATAAACGCCCGTGCGAATAAACTGTGCTGCCGTCACCATACCAAACACAAAGCCAGAACAGGCGGCGGTCAAATCAAAGGCAACCGCTTTGAAGGCACCTAGCTGCGCCTGAATTTGACTGGCGCTGCCAAATAGATCGTCTGCCGTTGACGTTGCCAAAATGATTAAATCGAGATCCATCGGAACGATGCCTGCCATCTCGATCGCCCCCTTTGCCGCCTCAACGCCCAACTTTGTGAGTGAGCATCCCGGCTCTGCTAATCGACGCTCACGAATGCCTGTGCGGGAAGCGATCCATTCATCCGACGTTTCGACGACTCGACTCAACTCAACATTGTTGAGGGCAACGGTCGGAGTCGATGAGCCGCTCCCCGTGATTGCAATTCCCACCCCTGACTGTTCCAAAATTCCTTCTCCATCATTAGGGGATCTAGCTCTCTGCCAATTGGCTGGTCACGGCAATCCGATCGAGAACTTGATGGTCGATCGCGTCTTTTGCTAACCGTGCCGCGTTGAAGATGGTCGGTGCTTGAGAACTTCCGTGGCTGATGATGCAGATTCCGGCAACGCCCAACAGCAGACCGCCCCCATGTTCGGCGTGATCCATCCGTTGTTTGATGCGCTTTAAGTTAGGACGCAGAATCGAAACGCCTAATTTGCCGTGCAGACCACGAGGCAGTTCTTGCCGCAAAATTTGCAGGGCGACTTCTCCGACTGCTTCAGCAAACTTTAGCAGCACATTGCCTGCAAAACCATCACATACAATGACATCAAAGTGACCCGATAACACATCCCGTCCCTCAGCGTTGCCAATAAAGGGAATGTTGGGGTTTTCTTCTAAAAGTTGATGGGTTTGGATCGCTAACTCATTGCCCTTGTTGGACTCTTCGCCAATGTTCAACAAGCCGACTTTGGGTTCTGCAACTCCTATCACATATTGAGAATAGATGCTGCCCATCAAAGCGAACTGCTCTAGAAACTTGGGGCGACAGTCCACGTTTGCGCCAACGTCGAGAATCAAGACAGGTTTGCCTGCGATCATCGTGGGTAGAACCGCCCCGATCGCAGGGCGGTCAATGCCCGGAAGCCTTCCCAGCCGCAGCAGAGCCGCCGCCATCGCTGCCCCAGAGTGACCTGCCGAAACCACGGCATCTGCCCGCTTTTTCTTCACCAAATCCATTGCCACGTTGATTGAGGCTTTGGGCTTGCGGCGCAGAGCGGTGAGGGGTTCCTCAGACATCTCGATCGTGCCTTCAGA
>JBBQYE010000051.1:0-14532 GCA_038208945.1 Leptolyngbyales cyanobacterium
CGCCAACCCTCACGTTGCTGTTGACAAAGTATTAGATCTCTTTTTAGAACTCGGTGCTGACGATGCTCAGTGCGAGTTCCCTTATCTGTTTGGGTCGGGCATGGCAGGATATGCCAAAGAAACCCTGGAAGAAGAAACATCCGATATGCAGGCGCTATTTAATGCAATTCTGCGCCATGTTCCGCCTCCCATCGGCGACGCGACCAAGCCGCTACAGCTTCAAGTCACGACGCTAGACTATTCCGATTATCTGGGTCGCATCGTCATCGGCAAAATTCACAACGGCACGATTCGCGTCGGTCAGCAAGCGGCGATCGTCACCGACACAGGCGCGATCGTCAAGTCTAAAATCTCGAAGCTGATGGGCTTTGAAGGGCTGAAGCGCATCGACATCGAAGAAGCCACGGCTGGAAACCTGGTTGCGGTTGCCGGATTTGCAAATGCCAACATCGGCGAAACGATTACCGACCCCAACGATCCCCAAGCGCTGCCGCTAATCAAAGTGGACGAACCCACGTTGCAGATGACATTCTCTGTGAACGATTCGCCGTTTGCGGGTCAAGAGGGTGATTTTGTCACGTCGAGACAGTTGCGCGATCGCTTGTTCCGTGAGCTAGAAACCAACGTTGCGCTTCGCATCGAAGAAACCGAGTCTCCCGACAAACTGGCAGTTTCGGGTCGGGGTGAACTGCACCTTGGCATCTTGATCGAAACCATGCGTCGAGAAGGCTATGAGTTTCAAGTCTCCCAGCCTCAAGTCATCTATCGCGAAGTCAGCGGTCAGCCCTGCGAGCCGTTTGAAACGCTTGTGTTAGACGTGCCAGAAGAAGCGGTCGGCGGCTGTATTGAGCGGCTAGGTCAGCGCAAAGGCGAAATGCAGGATATGCAGGTTGGCACCACCTCACGCACTCAGCTAGAGTTTGTGATTCCGGCGCGGGGTCTAATTGGCTTTCGAGGCGAGTTTATGCGAATGACTCGCGGCGCGGGGATCATGAACCACAGCTTCTTAGATTACCGTCCCATTAGCGGTGAAATTGAGACGCGACGCAACGGCGTGCTGATTTCCTTTGAAGAAGGCGTTGCCACGTTCTACGCAATGCAAAACGCAGAAGATCGCGGAGTCTTCTTCATCAGACCAGGCGTTAAAGTCTACCGGGGCATGGTGCTCGGTGAGCACAACCGTCAACAAGACTTAGAGTTAAACGTCTGCAAAGCCAAGCAGTTGACCAACCACCGAGCTTCGGGCGGTGAAGAACTGGTGCAATTAAAAGAACCGATCGATATGAGCCTCGAAAGAGCGCTGGAGTATATCGGCTCGGACGAACTTCTCGAAGTCACGCCCAAGTCAATTCGTTTACGGAAGGTGGCGAAGGCGAAGAAACTCGCGAAGAAATAAGAATAGGGGTTACATAAATCCCTAATAAAAAGGGGCGTACTCGATACGCCCCTTTTTATTGACTAAGGTTCTTGCGAAAGTCCGAAGATGCCCTCATCCCCAACCCTTCTCCCCAAGGAGAAGGGAGCCAGACTTCAAAGTCCTCTCCCATGTCTGGGAGAGCGATTTAGGGTGAGGGCAGAGACTTTTGCAAGAGGTCTACTGAATGTTTCGTGCATCTAAACCGGGTTATACTCGCGTGCGGTTGGATCAAACTCGCGGTTAGAAGACCGTCCGGGATCATAGCCTTCGTTGCGAACTCGGCGACGCAAATCTCCTACATCAGGAGAAGCTTTCACCGCGTCGTCTGGGCTAATTCTCCCCAGCAAAATCAGTTCACAAAGCGCCTGGTTCATTACCTGCATTCCTTCATTCGTGTCAGTCTCCATTAACTGGAAGGCATCGGTTTCTTGACCTTTGAGCAAATAGTCTTGCATCGCGGCAGTGTTGAGCAAAACCTCGTGAACGGCGGTGCGTCTGCCGTCGGTGGTTGGCAACAACTGCTGAGAGACGATCGAAACCAGAGATTCTAGAATTTGAGTCCGCATTGCCTGCTGTTCGTCAGGGTTATAGATATTAAGCAATCGGTTGACGGTGCCGATCGCGCTCTTGGTGTGCAGAGTCCCTAAAACTAAGTGACCCGTCTGAGCCGCTTTTAGAGCCGTATCGACCGTGACGCGATCGCGCATTTCTCCGATCAAAATCACATCGGGGTCTTCGCGCAGCACTGCCCGCAGCGCTTCATGAAACTCGTGGGTGTGTAATCCCACTTCTCGCTGGCTGATCAGACACTTAGCGGACGCGTGGACATATTCAATCGGGTCTTCGATCGTCACAATATGGCGACTGTCTGAATGATTCAATTCGCGAATCATGGCAGCGATCGAGGTTGACTTTCCCGATCCCGTCGGGCCGGTCACCAAAATCAAGCCCTGCGGATACGTCACCAAATGCTTGAGAACGGGAGGCAACCCCAACCCATCGATCGAGGGGACATCAAGAGGAATCAGACGCAGCACTATCGCGCCGCCCGTCAGCGTCTCAAAGCAGTTGACTCGACAGCGCAGAAATCCTGGATAGTAGATAGCGGTATCTAGCTCTTTTTTCTCGATAAACAGTTTTCTCTGCTGCTCACTGAGCATTTCGGTCAGATATTTCTCGAATAGGTTGGGTGACACGGCAATGTGATCCGACAGCCGGACGATTTGACCTCGAATTCGCAGTCGGGGCGGCTCACCCACTCGAATGTGAATATCAGATGCCTGCCGCGCATGGGCATCTTTGACCATTTGCTCGATCGTCAGCATCGTTCCGGTGGGTTTTGAGCGGGGGGCAGCAAGTTGAGCAGGGGGCGGCGGGGGAGGAGTGGCAGGATCAGCCTGGGAGCGGAAGGAAGGAGTGCCCTGCATGTTTAATTCCTGTTTAGCTTTCTCGTCTGATGGGTTGGAGTTAGTCATAATTAATCAGGCTGAGTCCAGTTTGATAAGCTCCCTGCTCAAGCTAAGTTGAGCGCATCAAAAACGTTTCTCGTTTTGATAAATGTATCTAAAATTCTATCGGTCATGAATAGTATGGCTCAGGTTTTTTACGATTTTTGTCGAACATTTAAAAGCTTAAGCTGAGTCCTAGAAAACGCATCCATCATTTACGAAATTATGGGCTGTTATGAGCGTCAAATCTCGATCGACCCGTTGGCTAGAGACTCATTGGGTGAATCCCGCTTATATCGGCTGGATATTGGGCGCGCTTGCCTTGTTCTTCTTTGTTGCGGCGACTAACACGCTATCAGGCTGGCTCTATGTGATGAGCGGCGTGATCTTTGCTCTGTTGGCGATCGCCACTACTTTGTCAACCCGCAACCTCAAAGGAATTGAAGTCACTCGCCGCCCCATCTACCCAGTCAGCGCTGGAGACGACATTACGATAGAATTGCTGATTCAAAACACGACACCTAAATCTAAAAACCTGCTGCAAGTCTCTGATCTCATTCCTCATCGGTTGGGCGAACCTGTTATCAAAGTGATGGAGAGCTTAAGTTCTAATGCAACTCAATATTGGGTTTATCAGCATCCGACTCAGCAACGGGGCGTTTATCGCTGGCAAACAGTGCGGATCAGGTCGGCGGCTCCCTTAGGGTTGTTTTGGCGACGACAGGATTACGACATTGGAGCAACAGCGATCGTCTATCCAACGGTTCTCCCCCTAACTCGTTGCCCGTTGATTGACGAAATGGGGCGAGAATCGAGTTTGCAGTTCAACAGCGATCGACGTGCTAAAACCGCGACTGAAGGATTGACTCGATCGCTGCGTCCCTATCGGTGGGGTGATCCCACCCGTCTGATTCACTGGCGTACGAGTGCCCGCTATGGAGAACTGCGAGTTCGAGAATTAGAATTATTTACCGGAGGTCAGGAACTCGTGGTCTGTCTCGATAGTGCCACTATCTGGGAATCAGACTTGTTCGAGTCAGCCGTGATCGCTGCTGCATCTCTCTATTTTTACGCCGCGCACCAATCGCTCAATATCCGGATCTGGACAGCCAGCACCGGGCTTCTGCAAGGAGAACAGAGCGTGTTAGAAACCCTGGCGGCGACCTATGCTGGAGAAGACGATCGCGCCATCAACCTGCCAAACCTGCCGTTAATCTGGCTGACTCAAAACTCTGAAAGTCTCAAAACCTTACCTTCAGGAAGTCGCTACGTGTTGTGGTCTCCGCAATTCACTGAGAAACGATCGTCCGCGTCTCTAGGACTGGTGATTAGTCAGGAACGATCGCTGCAATCACAGCTTCAAGATTTTCTGACTTAAAATCTATGACAGACGAGCAACCAAAAGAATTTTTGCAGGCGATCGAGCAGTTTAACCAAGGTGATTTCTATACGTGTCACGACACTCTAGAAGCCATCTGGAGCGAAGCCCCTACCTTTGAAAAGAATTTCTATCAGGGAATCTTGCAAATTGCGGTTGCGCTCTATCACTTGGGCAATCACAACTGGCGCGGAGCCGTCATTCTCTTAGGAGAAGGGCTAAACCGACTGCACCGCTATCAGCCAGACTATAGAGATATCGACCTCGATCGTTTAGTTCTTGAAAGCAGTGACCTACTGACTTCATTGCAGAGACTAGGAGCCGATCGAGTCAGGGAGGTTGGGTTAGTCCAGTCCTCTCAAAGAGAACCTAACCGCGACGGCAAGGTTATTCTACAGATCCCAATCATCCGGAAAGTGAGCACATCAGTGGAATAATCAAACTATCAGTGATCCACGTCAAGACTATTATTTGTAATCTTAGGGAAGACTGGATCATCGCGAAACTTCTCTAGCCAAGAGTCGTCAAAATGAGAAGCCGCGCTAGTCTCTGGCTCTCGAAGATCAGCAGGTTAAAGTAAGCGCTATTAAACTATCTAAAATGATATATTTCAGGTCATCTAGAGCTACCTTACAGAATTGCTCTTTCAAATCTCTTGCCATCGCTACAATGACATCTTTAAAAGGCTTCTCTCTCGATCGTTTAGGGCTGGCATTGCTTCTCCCGGCAAGCCTAACGTTGAGCCTGACTGTGCCAAATCTCTCTGCTGATGCGGTGCCGACTCGCATAGCTCAAGCCACTTCTGCGGCACCCGCTCAACCGTTGACCCTGAGAGCCAACAGCACCGAAGCCAACGCCAAAACGGGGGTCGTGGTTGCACGAGGAAATGTCCAAATCAACTACCCGTCTCGTCAGATTCAAGCAACATCGTCTCAGGCTATCTACTTCAGCAAAGAGCGGCGCATCGTGCTGACGGGTGATGTTTATGTCTTGCAGCAGGGCAATAGTTTACGAGGCGAAAATATTACTTACCTCGTCGATGAAGGGCGATTTGTGGCTTTGCCGCAAGCCAACAAGCAGGTTGAAGCGATTTATTTGATTACCGATACGCCTGCGCCTGTTTCGGGTGCTGCTAGCCCGACTCCATTTGGCACCAGCCCACAATTTCAGTCAACTCCATCAGGTAAGCGGTGACTTTCTAACTCGATTCCCTCTGTTGGTTAGTCTGAGGAGTAGGCTGTTGAGGATTGTATTAGAAAACATTCATAAGTCTTATGGCGCTCGATCGGTGGTGAATCGGGTCAGTCTTTCTGTGGGTCAGGGCGAAGTGGTCGGGCTGTTGGGTCCAAACGGAGCCGGAAAAACGACGACGTTCTATATTGCGACTGGGCTAGAAAAGCCCGATAGCGGCAAAGTTTGGCTAGACGATCGAGAGGTTACTGCCCTCCCTATCAACAAACGAGCGGCTTTAGGAATCGGCTATCTGGCGCAAGAACCCAGCATCTTCCGATACCTCACCGTTCAAGAGAATATTCTGCTGGTCTTAGAGCAAACCAAAGTTCCGCGCTGGCAGTGGAACGATCGGTTAAGTGGATTGCTCAAAGAATTTCGGTTAGAGAAAGTCGCCTCTACGCTGGGAGTGCAAGTGTCTGGAGGAGAACGTCGTCGCACAGAATTAGCACGAGCACTCGCTTCTGGAGTCGAAGGACCCAAGTTTCTGCTACTAGATGAGCCATTTGCCGGAGTTGACCCGATCGCGGTGGCTGAAATTCAAGAGATTGTGGCTCAACTGCGCGATCGTAAAATCGGCATTCTAATCACTGATCACAATGTGCGTGAGACACTCGCGATCACCGATCGGGCTTACATCATGCGCGACGGTCAAATTCTTGCTTCTGGCAACGCTGAAGAACTCTATGCAAATCCTTTAGTGCGGCAATATTATCTGGGAGATAACTTCCAGCGTTGATCGGTAATTTCTAAGCCTTTGGCTCTTTTCTCTCATGTCCTCTGGGTTTTCTCAACCATCTCAGCCACCCTTTCGATCCGTTAGCCGACTCGCGTTTTTGTCGGTGATGGATCGCTATATCATCACGCAACTGATTCCGCCGCTGCTATTTGGGGTGGCTGCTTTCTCATCGGTGGTGTCATCAGTCGGGACGCTGTTTGATTTGATTCGCAAAGTCACTCAGTCGGGGTTGCCGTTCTCGATCGCCTTCCAGGTCTTCTTCTTACAACTGCCTTATTTCGTGAGTTTGGCGCTGCCGATGTCGATGCTGTTAGCAGCGTTGATGGTCTATAGCCGTCTTTCAACCGATAGCGAACTGATTGCGCTTCGCAGTGCTGGGATTAGCGTCTATCGACTGATTTTGCCTGTGATCGTGCTCAGTCTGATTGTGACGGGCATAACGTTTGGGCTGAATGAGACGATCGTACCTGCCGCCACTTATCAAGCTGCTCGTACGCTCGACTCGGCGCTTAAAGAAGGCAAGCCGACTTTTCGAGAAAAAAATATTCTGGTGACGCAGTTTAGCAACGGCAAACAGACGAATGGGTCAAGTGATCAAACCTTAGAACGAATTTTTTATGCCCGTCAATTTGATGGACGGCAGATGAAAGGCTTGACCGTTCTTGATTTTTCTCAAGGCGGACTCAATCAAATCATCGCGTCAGAGTCAGCCGTTTGGAATCCCAAAGATACTACTTGGGATTTCTTTAATGGCACGATCTATGTAGTCGCTCCCGATGGGTCTTATCGCAACATCGTCAAGTTTGCCAAGCAAAAGCTTGAGTTGCCTCGCACACCGTTAGACTTGGCAAGCCGTAAGCAAGACTCGGCTGAGATGAACATTGCAGAACTGCGAGAGTCGCTCAACATTGTCACTCAGAGCGGCGATGAAAAAGAAGCGCGTAAAGTACGGCTGCGAATTCAGCAAAAGCTCGCCTTTCCGTTTGTGTGTTTAGTGTTTGGGTTGACGGGGGCAACATTGGGCACCCGCCCCCAGCGAGGAGGAAGGGGCACCAGTTTTGCCATCAGCATCGTGATTATCTTCAGCTATTATTTGCTGTCATTTGTCTGTGACTCTTTAGGGCTGCTAGAAATCCTGGCTCCCTACGTCGCGGCTTGGCTCCCGACCGTGTTGGGACTGATCACAGGCGGCTTTTTGCTGGTTCGGGCAGCGCGCTAAGGAACTGGCTCCGCCCGATCGCCGATGCTTCTCAGTCAGTCGATCGACTACAATTCATCTCATCAGGGCTATTTCGCTAAATTCGCTTCGTCCCTTTGCCCTATCTGAACTATGCGTCGTCAATCGCCCCCCGTTGCTGCTCGATATTTGTTGGCTAGGCTGCGTCCTCTGACTCGACCTGTTTTTTGGGGACCTTCGATCGCGCTAATGCTAGTGATTTTGTTCACCTGGCAATATTGGATGCGCCCTGAGTGGGTGAGCTATTTTGAGGGCGGCTCTAGTCTTGATGCAAACAATGGGCTGTCGTCAGAAGATCGTGCGATCGGGGCAGATATTGACACGCTACCGCTATTGTTTAACGACTTCAAATTCTCCTCTAGCCCGACTTCTAAACAGTCTGATCTCGCCAAATCTGCTTCAGCCACTCCTTCTGACTTAGGAAATCTGCCCAAAATTCCTATACCGGGTTCTTTGACGAGCGCTCAATCTCAGCCTTTTGATTTGAGTGGGTCAGGCAATTTGGGCAATGCTTTTTCTGGAACAGTGCAGCAATTTGGGCTACCTGGTGGTGGCTTGACGGGTGACTCGACTCTGAGCCGACAGTCCGCAGTGACTTCGACTCAACCCGATCTGGGTCAGCCTGCCCCACAGTCTGGCTCCTCACCTGAAGCGCTAGTGACCTCTATAAACAATCGTTCGCCTCAAGCGCCCTATGGCTTTACGTCAAATGCGCCTGCCCCGATCGAGGGCACTAGCAGTTTGGGCGGGTTTGGCGTGAATGCCGCTCCGACCACCAATCCTTACGCCAATTCCTACACAAGCCTTGTTGAAGGCACGCAGCCTCTTTCGGCGACTACGGCTCCTAGCGTGGTGGCACCCTCGATCGCGCCTATTTCACCCCCGTTAGGGCAGTCGTATCTGTCGCCTCAACCTTTCAATTCACCCAGTTTAAATGCGTCTCCTTCTTCTCTAATGCCGCAACAGCCACAAATTCCAATCAATGATGCTCCGTTTACGGCTCCGCGTCCGATTCCGGGTCGGGTACTAGGAGGTGGAGAGATCAACACATTCTCGAATCCATGAGAATGGGTTGGAATATTTTTTTGAAGGACTCATAAAATCGGCTCTAGGAATGAGTCGAGAACTTACCTTGTGATGGAGTTAAAGATGTCTGTGGGTAGGCAAACTTAGCGTAGTAGTCTGTTAGATTATTCACCACAAGAGCAGAGTGTGCGATCGACCATGAACCGACGATTGGTAATCTGTCTGATAGGGTGTTTGGGTTTGACGATCGCAGGATGGGCAGTGTCTCTAGTAGCCGCCACTCCAGAAGAAGCGCTCCGTCGTCCGTTTTCATGCCCAGGTCAACCTGACACTGAGGCAAAAAGCTTTCAAGTGTTAACGACTCGCAAATGGTCAAAGGGCGTTGTCGCACTCTATCGAGGAAACTGCGCCGCTCCAAACAAACCAGGAGTGGATCAGCCCCTGTTGAGCTATCGGGTGATGAAGCAAAACGGTATGGAATGGCAGCTCGGCAGCAGTGGCAGTTATCCGATGACTATAGAGAAATCTAAGCCTGGTTCTTTAATTGATTATGGGGTCGGTCACACCCGCAGTAAGGGCAACGATCGGCAGACGATTCTCTATGGTCAGGTGCTCTCACCTCAAGTCTCAGCGATAGAAGTGACGTTTAATAACGGCAAGAGTCTGCGGGATGAAAGCCCTGATGGGCTGTTTGCTCTGGTAGCTTCGGGCGCGACGGGCATCTGTGATATTCGGGCGTTTGGCTATGACAATCAGATTTTGCAGCGAGACGAATTGATATCGCCTCGAAAATCTGACGCTCAAGATGGAAACACCTGTCAGCCCATTTCAGGTCAGCTATAGAACTACTGTAGGGACGTTTCATCGAATGTCCCTACTAGCGAAGCCCTGGGAGCAATCCGTGGATTTCAACTTCGCTCAACCCACTCAACGAGAGTCGAGGGCTAAACGAAGTCGAAGCACGATCCGTTAGAACTCTAACCGCAATTTCCTAAGGCTTCTCTTAGGAACGTGGATTTATTGAGGTGCAACTTCTCACCCTCACCCTAGCCCTCTCCCCAAGGAGAGGGAACAAGACTCTAACTCCCTTCTCTTGGGGGAGAAGGGTTGGCGAGGGCTTTGCCCCACTTCGTGAGGAGGGCAAAAGACGCTCACAAGTCTTACAGGTTATTTAATCCACGATCCTTCATCGGATTTACGCTTCATCCAGCGCTGCAATTCCAGGGAGTTCTTTACCTTCTAACAGTTCTAGACTTGCACCACCTCCGGTTGAAATGTGGCTCATCTGACTTGCAAGACCGACTTTCTCAACGGCTGCTACCGAGTCACCGCCACCGATGATCGTCGTCGTGCCTTTGGGAGTCAACTCTGCCAGGGTATGCGCGATCGCTTCGGTTCCTGCCGCAAACTTATCAAACTCAAACACCCCCATTGGACCATTCCAAATCACGCTCTTGCACTGATTGAGCGCACCTTGGAAGACTTTAATTGAGTCGGGTCCGATGTCTAAGCCCATCCAGCCATCGGGGATATTCTCGATGCTGACGGTTTGAGCGTTGGCATCGGGGGAGAAGCTGTCAGCGACAACGACATCGGTTGGCAGCAGCAAGGAAACGCCTCGCTCTTTTGCTTTCGCTTCTAGGGTTTTTGCTAGTTCTAGTTTGTCTTCTTCGACGAGCGATTTGCCCACGTTGAGACCACGAGCCTTATAAAAGGTGAAGATCATGCCGCCGCCCAGGAGCAGATAATCGACTTTATCTAACAGAGTATCGATCACGCCGATTTTGCTGGAGACTTTTGAGCCACCGACGATCGCCGCTAATGGACGCTGAGGATTCTCGATCGCATTTTGCAAATACCGCAATTCTTTCTCAACCAGCAATCCTGCGACTGAAGGCTTAAGGTAGTGAGTTACCCCTTCGGTTGAAGCGTGAGCGCGGTGAGCGGTGCCAAACGCATCGTTGACGTAAAGATCAGCGATCGAGGCTAACTTCTTCGCAAATTCTGGGTCGTTCTTTTCTTCTTCTGGGCAAAATCGGACGTTTTCTAGCAGGATCACGTCTCCATTACTCATCGCGCCGACTTTGGCAGCGACTTCATCGCCAACGCAGTCATCGCACTTGACGACAGGCTGACCTAACACTTCAGACAGGCGTTTTGCCACTGGAGTTAGACGCAGCTTTTCGTCAACTCCTTTGGGGCGACCAAAGTGACTACACAAAATCACTTTTGCCCCTTTAGAGGTCAAATTTTGAATCGTTGGCAACGCGGCTCGAATTCGCGTATCGTCGGTGATGTTGCCCTGATCATCGACAGGCACATTAAAATCAGCCCGAACTAAAACGCGCTTTCCTTGTAAATCAGAGGCTGATAAATCGTTTACAGTCTTCTTGGACACAGAACCAGTCTCCTGAATAAGTCTTTCTACCCATTCTTATTTTCCATGAAAGTGTCCTGATGTCGATCGCGAATCCAATCTAATGCGTTAAGTTCAAAATCACGGGGCAAATAAGGAGAAGATGAAGGCTTTGTCCCTCATTCCTAATCTTTCTTACAGCATGGAGATCTTATGTTTAAAACTGTTCTATTTCCAGTGGATCGAAGTCAAGAGTCGCGGCAGGCGGCTGAAACCGTTGCAACGCTGGTTAAAACTCATCAGAGCCGTTTGATTATTCTGTCGGTCGTCGAGCCTCGTGAAGCTGATGCCCCTGCTGCGGATGCAATGGCTTCACCAGAGGCAGTCGCTGAATTGCTGCAAAATGCTAAAAAGATGTTTTCTCAACAAGGCATCGAAGCTGAAGTTTTAGAGCGTGAAGGCAAACCTGCGTTTACGATTTGCGATGTAGCTGACGATATTGATGCAGATTTGATTATCATGGGTTGCCGAGGATTGGGACTCACCCACGAGGGCACGGACGAAAGCGTCACGAATCGAGTGATTAGCTTATCGCCCTGTCCGGTGCTGGTCGTTCCCTAAATTTCAAACAGATCCCCAGATTCTTTAAGGAGTCTAGCGTGCACACACCAGTTGATTGACCTGTCATTGCCAAAATCTTTCGCCCCCCAGATTGGGGGATTTGGGGGCATCAGCCGACTCAAACGAAGCGATGTCTTCGGCATAGGCAAGTGTGGCAACGATTTGGGTGTGTACGCTAGATTCCTTTAAAAAACTGGGGAGGGTTGACCCGCTTACACTCTTGCCTGCTGATTAGAGGGCGGCTCTAAATTAAACAGCACCGTCAACGTCTGCATGGCTTGACGACGCACCTCAATATCCTGCTGTGCCCTTAACTGCACCATCGGATCGTGCAAAATTTTGTTGACAATTCCACGAGTCAGCGCTTCGATCACATCTTTGTGGCGATCGCCAAATTCATTGCCCAATCGTGACAGCGCTTTCTCTAATTCTTGGGCGCGAATGGTTTCGACTTTATCTCGCAGACTGCTGATGGTTGAGACGGTTTCGAGCGATCGCAGCCACAGTTCAAACGAGTCGATTTCTTCATCGAGCAGCAGTTCAGCTTCCATTGCCATTTGACGGCGGCTTTCTTGGTTTTGGGCGACGACGGCTTTGAGGTCATCCACGTTAAAGACTTGAACGTGGGGCAACTCGTTCACATTCGCATCTACGTTGCGCGGAACGGCGATGTCAATCAACATCAAATGCTGGTTAGGCTGCAACACCATTTCTAGCTTTGCACCATCTAGAATCGGCTCGGTGGCAGACGTGCTGGTGAAAATAATATCGGAATCAGCGATCGTGGGCATCATCTCCGACATCAAGCCAAGATGCAGCGTCGCGTCAGGGAATAGTTTGGCTAACTCATTGGCACGCTCGATCGTGCGGTTTAAAATCGTGATGTGAGTCGCACCTTTCGACAGCAAATGCTGAACCAGCAGCCGAGACATCTTGCCTGCGCCCAAGATCAAGACGCGACAGGCAGCTAAATTTTGGGCTTTGATCTGCGCTAATTCGACAGCGGCAGAGCTGATTGAAACGGCTCCGGTGCCAATGCTGGTCTCAGTGCGAACGCGCTTTCCGGCGGTGATTCCCTGCTTGAAGAGTTGATTGAGAATCCGCCCCACGCCGTTGTGCTGTTGACCGAGTTTGTGGCACTGCTTCACCTGAGCGAGGATCTGCCCTTCCCCTAGAACCAAACTGTCTAACCCAGCTGAGACGCGCATCAAGTGCATGACCGCATCTTGGTGCAGCAGCGTGAAGAGATATTGACGCAAATAGATTGCAGGCAGTTTACTGTGGTTTAAGAGAAACTGAATCACCTCGCGAATGCCCTGCTCAGTGTCGGGGGTAACGATATAGATTTCTAGCCGATTGCAGGTGCTGAGAACAGCGACCTCTTCGAGATGAGGATAGCTGCACAACTCAGCGATCGCTTTGTCATAAACAGGTTCGGGAATGCTCAGTTTTTCGCGAACTTCAACCGGGGCGGTTTTATGACTCAGCCCCACGACGGCAATATTCATCTTAAATCCACTCTAAATGACGAAGCTAAACGCAATGAGTTTGAAAATTTAATGGGTGAAAATAACCGATGGGTAGTGAATAGCAGCGGGTTCTACTATTCACTACGTTCTTAAAGCCTAGTGCAGTTGCACCAATTTGGGTTGTCCGGTCATGTGGATGGTATCGACAAAGCGAGCCGTCTGAGACTTGTTAGAGATGACCAGAGACTGAGTTCTTGCGCCACCTTTAAAGAAGCGCACACCCTCCATCAAGTTACCTGGGGTAATGCCGCAGCCTGCAAACAGCACGGTGTCACCCGATGCGAGTTCAGACGCGTCATAGACCTTATCGGGGTCATTGATGCCCATGCTCTTGAGGCGATCGATGTTGGCTTCTTTGCTCTCGCCGATCAGACCTGTTTTCACCACTTCTGGATCATAGATCAGTTGTCCTTGGAAGTGCCCGCCCATTGCGCGCATTGCTGCGGCTGAGATCACGCCTTCAGGTGCCGCGCCGATGCCCATTAGCGCGTGAATGTTGGTGCCTGCAAAGCCGCAAGAGATGGCAGCGCCTACGTCACCATCGCTGATCAGTTGCACTCTGGCACCCGCTTCACGGATTTCAGCGATCAGCCCGTTGTGGCGTTCGCGCTTCATGACGACGATGACGAGTTCTTCGATCGAGCGATCTAAACACTCAGACAAAATCTTCAAGTTCTCGGTGGCAGACTTGTTGATGTCTACTTTGCCTTTAGCAGCCGGAGGAGCCGCGATTTTCTTCATGTAGAAGTCGGGGGCTGCAAACAGACCGCCTTTTTCGGAGATTGCCAGCACTGCCATTGAGCCAGGTTGACCATAAGCGCAAAGGTTGGTGCCTTCGCAGGGGTCAACGGCGATGTCAATCTCGACTAGCTCGTCGGGGTTGCAGAAATTTTTGGCATCGGGCTGGGTGCAAACCCCAACTTCTTCGCCGATATAGAGCATTGGAGCGTCGTCACGTTCTCCTTCTCCAATCACGATCCGACCACGCATATGGATTTTGTTCATTCGCTCCCGCATGGCCTCAACTGCCACGTGGTCAGCCATGTTTTTGTCGCCTTTTCCCATCCAGCGAGCGGAGGCGATCGCAGCCTGCTCTACTACTTCAATAATCTCTAAGCCCAGCGTGTTTTCCACGAAGTAAGTCCTCCAACTGCTGATTTTGCGCCCCTTCAAAAGCGCTCTCAGTTTACAAGTCTACCAAAAGGGGGTTATGCCTTCTTGTTTGCAACCGTATTAAGTTTTGCGATGAATGAATCGAGAGGATATCTGTCTCAAGAGGAAACCCGATCGGGGTGGTGAGGGCTAGCGTGAGTTTAAGGATTCTAAAGTCCGATTTAAGTTGATATAAATTCAGGAAGATAAGCAGATGACTTCAGAAACCAGCGTCGATCGTGACCCTCAAATTCAAGAATTGACGGAACAAGCACAGACCGCGTGTGCGACCACCGGGGCAGCGTCTAGTGAATGTATTGATGCTTGGACGGCGGTTGAAGCGGCTCAATTAGAGAGTTCTAATCCCCAAACCGACAAACGATCGAGCCTCGATCGCTA
>JBBQYE010000052.1:0-14440 GCA_038208945.1 Leptolyngbyales cyanobacterium
GATCCGGCGATCGGAGTCCACGGATCGGCTTCTCCCCAGAGAACCAGAAGCGGAACCTGAATGCGGGGTAACAACTCACTGGGTTTAGGTCCGGCGGGGGCAGTCAAGATAGACGCAAACACGGCTTGAGCACCCGGATCACACGAAGGAGCGTGCAGCAAATCGATCAACTCATCGGTAATGGCTTCAGGGTTTTTGTAAACCTGTTTGAGACTGCCGCGAATTCGAGCTTTTTGACGAACTCGATTAAACAGCCAGGGTCCCAGCGTTTTAGAACTGACCAGTTTGGCAAAGCTGCCCATCACAAACCGCAGAGGCAAGTTTAGCTCATCAGGACGGTGATTGAGTCCTCCGGCTGAGTTGAGCAAGATGCCTCCTGCCGCGATTTCAGGGTGTTCTGCAAGAACCATCAGACAGATCAGGCCACCGATCGAGTTGCCGACAAATACCGTGGGTCGCTGAATCTTCGCTGCCCAGAAGTCACGAATCAGTTCTACCCAAATATCTAGCGTGTACTCCAGGGCAGGTTTTGCAGAGCCACCAAACCCCAGCAAATCAAGCGCAAAAACCTGATAGCCTGCGGCAGCAAGAACGGGGATATTTTTACGCCAATGTCCGATCGAGGCTCCAAAGCCATGAATCAACACCAAAGGTTGCCCAGTGCCAATAGAGACATATTGAATCTGGTGCCCTTGCCATTCCCAGATTTGCGTCTCTAAAGGAACTGAGGTTGGAAGTTGCTCTACAGTCACGGTAGTTATATGAAGTTTTTTTAAGATAACTTCATCATAATATTCCAATCCTCAGAATTTCTAGATCTTGTCAAAAATTAGGTGTTGTCAAAAAAGAGTTAGCCTCATCCTTTGCCCTTTTGAGACTTTGGCTCTGGTGGTGATTGCAGCGCCTGGTCTAACACCGCACGCGCTTCTTCTGCCTGAGCGCGCGCTTCTCGATAGCGCAAGTTGACTTGAGCATAGGCTTTGAGAACTTTGAAGCCATCCTTGAGTTGAGTGACTTCTTCCTCGCTGACGAGATCATCTGAAAACAAAATATCAATCTGCTCACGGACTTGCATCGCCTCGGTGCGCGACTCTTGAGCCTTTAGCTTCAGCGTCGCGAGACTGCTGAGAATCTGGACTGCTTGATTGAGTGAATCTTCATCTCCGGCGGTGATCGTTCCTGGATCTTTGACTTCAATAAACTGTTTTGGACTGAATCCATCTGTGAGATCAGTCGGGAGTTTGCCGTCATCCATCAGTTCCATGAGTTGATCCATCGCCTTTTCACGGGCTTTTGCAGAATCTTTACCCGGAACGGTAAGAATGACTTCGGGACTTTGGGCAAGCGTGTATTGAACCATTGGAGAAGCTAATCAGCAAAGCAATGACTTGATTTTAGAACCTGAGTCAGAAATATCGACAGAAAATTACGTTCAGACATAAATTAGTACATTTGCATTGAAAGGCGAAGGTGATAAATTTAGTTCGCTTGAGCTATCTAATTTATGTCAAAGAACTGTTGGACTATCGATCGCAGTGGTCAGAACTTGAAGCCAGCGATAACCTGTTTGCAACCGTTGTGATGGCGCATCTCAAAACTCAAGAGACAAAACGGCATCCGCAACGACGCAAAGAGTGGAAGTTTGGTCTGCTACGTCGCCTATATGAGCAAGGCTGGAGTCGGCAAGATATCCGCAATCTCTATGAATTTACTGATTGGGTTATGATCTTGCCAGAGGCTCTAGAGGAAGAGTTTTGGAGAGAACTAAAGCAATTTGAGGAGGCACAAAGGATGGCTTATGTCACAAATGCTGAACGAATTGGAATGCGTAAGGGACTAGAACGGGGACGGCAAAGTGCACAGTTTGGGATTGCTCAGAAGATGTTGCAAGAGGGGATGCCGATCGAGACGATCGCCCGCCTAACCGATCTCTCGATCGAGCAAATTCAGCAGCTACAGACCTCGCGACCTCAAGCCACCGACGACTGATTTAATTAGTTCCTTTGTTCTACTACAATCTCGCTTACTCTAGAAGATAGGAATCTGAGCTACACCGATGACCTATCAACCGCTCCATCACAAATATCGTCCGCAAACCTTTGCCCAACTGGTCGGGCAAGACGCGATCGCGACCACGCTTTCCAACGCGCTTTGCCAAAGACGAATTGCGCCCGCCTATTTATTCACTGGGGCGCGAGGAACGGGGAAAACGTCCAGTGCTCGAATCTTTGCTAAATCGCTGAACTGCGTCGCAGTAAACGAGCCAACCGATGCCCCTTGCGGCGTGTGTGAAACCTGTCGAGCTATCACCAATGGCTCTGCGCTGGATGTCATTGAGATCGATGCGGCGAGTAACACCGGGGTTGATAACATTCGAGAGTTGATCGAGAGAGCGCAGTTTGCTCCAGTGCAGTGTCGATATAAAGTGTATGTGATCGACGAGGTTCATATGCTCTCAAACGCGGCGTTCAACGCGTTGTTGAAGACGTTGGAAGAGCCGCCCGATCGCGTCGTTTTTATTTTGGCAACCACTGACCCTCAGCGAGTGTTGCCGACTATTATTTCTCGCTGTCAGCGCTTTGACTATCGCCGAATTCCGTTAGAGCCAATGGTGCAGCATCTAGCGATGATTGCCGAAAAAGAGGGCATTTCGATCGCGGACGATGCCCTGCACCTGGTGGCTCAGATTTCTCAAGGCGGATTGCGCGATGCCGAAAGTCTGCTAGATCAGCTTAGTTTACTAGCGGGCGAAGTGACCGTCGATCGAGTCTGGGATTTAGTCGGTGCGGTGCCAGAACAAGACTTGATGGCATTGGCGGAAGCGATCGCGACGAGCCACTCAGAAGCCGTTCTTGACCACACGCGTCGGTTAATGGATCGGGGACGGGAACCCCTGATTGTGCTGCAAAACCTCGCGAGTTTCTACCGAGATCTGCTGATTGCCAAGACTTCACCGACTCGCAGCGATTTAGTCGCGATCACGCTGCCCACTTGGAAAAAGCTCTGCACCTTTGCTCAAACGCAAGACTTAGGAACTATTCTCGCGGGGCAGCAGCATTTACGCAGCAGCGAATTTCAGCTTAAAAACACGACTCAGCCCCGCTTGTGGTTAGAGTTGACGCTGCTGGGGTTGATGCCTTCCACGATCGTCGGTCAATCCATTCAGACTTACCCGGTTCAGCCGTCGATCGTGCCTATCGCTCAAGAGCCGCTGCAACAAATCTCTAAGACCGTCGTGCGAGAAGCCGCTCCCGAAACTCCCCAGGCTGCTGCAACTTCGCCTGAAACTACAGCAACTCCGAAGGATGCTGATGACGAACTATCTGGAACTTGGCAGCAGATTCTCAGCTATGTTGACATCCCGTCTACAAAAGGGATTGTCAGTGCAAATTGTCACCTCTTAGCCGTGAGCAAGAACGAAGTGATAGTCGGTGTTCGGGGCGAGTCGATGGTTAAAATGATTCAACGAATGTTGCCGCAGATCGGCAAGGCATCGGCTAAGGCGCTTAAGAGAGCCGTGAAGGTGAGCTTGCAAGTGTCAGAGGTTGGCACATCAAGTTCTGCATGGTCGATCGCCGATCAAGATGCTTCCAGAACGCCTGAGCAGCCTTCGAGCAATCGCCCTCCAGAACCTAATCGGAAACCCCGGTTTGAAGTCTCTCCAACTCCCACCGTCAACGAAGTTGCTGAGGTAGCTCATCCTGTGGTAGAGCAACCTGAAGAGGTGACTACGCCTGATTTGGCTCAAACAAAGGGTTGGGAAGAAGATGAAGCCACCAAAGCCGCAAAGAGCCTTGCCTACGCGTTTAACGGTGCCGTTGTCAACCTAGACGATGACCTAGAGATGCCTATTGATTCTGAGTTGACAGTGGTTAGTCCTCTAGCAGCAGACACGATCGAGCCAGAAGAACCCGAAGATAACGAAGAGGAAGATGTCGATTTCTAACCTTTAAGTAGAGTAGCAGTCTGTCAATTCAGACTTGCAAACTCTGATCGGGGACTTGATCGAACCATCTCGGTTCCCGATGACGAATATATTTTAGACATCGCTGACAAAAGCGTGTGGGAGTAGATTTCTTGGCGTTGCTGAATGCAGATGTAAAATGCCCTCCCCACGAAGTGGAGCAAGCCCTCGCCGACCCTTCTCTCTAAGAAGAAGGGAGCCAAAACTCTTGTTCCCTCTCCTTTAGGGAGAAGGCTAGAGTGAGGGTCAATCTAGAAATTCATCCATCAGTTCAGCAACGCCGTTACTTCTATCCATCATCCAGCGTTAGTAAAGATCTCCTAGTGGTGATGATGTCCGTGATCGTGACCGTGATCGTGCTCTGCGTGACTATGACCGTGATGATCATGATGATGGGGTTGCGAACCCGCCAGCGAGGGATTCACCGCCATTGCTTGCTCTGACATCAGCGCCTCAATTTGCGGATGCGCCCAGTCTGCTACCATTTGCAGGAATTCGGGGTCGTCGTTTGCGCACGCCATCTGCACATAGGTCACATCAGGACGCTTTTTACGCAGCCCGTGAATGATGTGATCGACATCTAACAGCGTCTCGTGATTTTCGGTGGCAAACCCGATCGGAATAAACAGTAGCGCAGTTGCTCCCAAATCGATCAGGTTTCTTGCCTCTAAATCTGCGTTAGGTTGAGTACAATCGATCAGGGGAGTTTGGTGATTGAGCCAGCCCACTGAGATTAAAGGATATTTGTAAAGTAGACGTTCGCGAACCCGATCGTAGAGTTTTTGGCTCTCATCAATGCCCGACGTAAAGCCTTTTGCCTTGTGCGGACACCCGTGATTCATCAGCACAATCCCGATTTGAGAGGGCAAGTGCGCCACCGCTAAATCAGACTTGATTTTGTCTTCGACGAGCTTTGCCATCAAATTGATATACTCTGGCTCTGCATAAAAAGAAGGAATGTAGCGGGTTCCTTTTAGCCAGTGTTCTTGACCCGGATCTGCTAGAGATGACAGGGCATTATTGACTTGCTCAACGGCAATTCCACTGGTAAAAATCGAATCTACGACCAGAAGCGGGTAGATCAGAATCTTGTCAAATCCTTCTGCTTTGACTTCTTCTAAAACTTGATCAGGTAAGAAAGGCTTGCAGAAGTTGAAGGCTTTAAAGACTTTGACGCGATCGCCCCAACGCTTTTGCAATGCTTTCTCAACGCCTGCTCGCTGCTGCTCAAAAATGGCATTGTGGGGCGAAATAAAGTGATCGTGTTGGTGACTCCATTCGTGCAGGTCAAACACCGCTAAAAGCTTTGCCAAAGGCGGGTATACCCAAGTCGGAACTGGGGCAAACTTGGCAGTTAACAGGTTTAATGCCTGCTCGTTATAGTTGGCAAAATCTTCATAGCTCTCGACCTCGCCGTAGCCCATTAACAAGACGGCAACACGATCGCTAGGGGTCGAGGCTTCTAATCCAGATTGATAAATTTTTTCGGGGGTAGCGACCACTTTTGGTTCCTCAAATAAACGTAGATGGTACTAACTTGTCGTGGCACGAAATGCGGTGCGAGTCTTAACCTATCCAAGGCTAACATCCCCTACAGGGGGATGAACACCTAAAAAGTTACAACATCGTTAAAATCGACTTAAAGCGAGAGAAATGGTAGATCCAGCACAGATGCACCTGATGAATATTGTGATCTGTCCGGGAATTCATTCATCAGAACTCACTCGACGTTTTATTGCAGATTTGCAGTTAAGCCACAGTCCTCTTATTTTTCCAGTCGAAAGATCTCCTGCTTATTCTCCGCTGCACATCCTAAAGTTTTTATCAGACACGAATCCGATCGAGCCTCTACTTTTAGTTGCATTTAGCGCTGGGGTTGTGGGCGCGATCGGGGCGGCTCGCCTCTGGCAAAAACAGGGGGGCAGCATTAAAGCATTGATTGCATTAGATGGATGGGGCGTTCCTTTAACTGGAAACTTTCCGATTCATCGCGTTAGTCACGATCGCTTTACAGCTTGGAGTTCGGCGCTGCTTGACGGAGATAGCTCAGACAGTTTTTATGCTGACCCTGCCGTGGATCATTTGACATTATGGCGATCGCCCCAAACCGTTCAAGGGCAATGGATACCTGCACACAAAGACACTCGCTCAACCTCAACCACTGCCGCCAGTTTTATAACTGCGCTAGTGCAGCGATATGAGACCTCTGACTAAGCGCAACATTAGACCTTCTGCGTGAATCTGGACGACCCTCCTCACTGCGTGAGGAGAAGCCCTCGCCAACCCTTCTCCCTTGGGAGAAGGGAGCTAGAACCTCTTGTTCCCTCTCCTTGAGGAGAGGGCTAGGGTGAGGGCGAAGGATTCGTGCAGGAGGTTTATTACAACGTGTCTCGGCTTTACGTCCTCTTTAGACCTCCGTGAATCTGGACAACCCTCATTCCCAACCCTTCTCCCAAGGGAGAAGGGAGCTAGAACCTCTTGTTCCCTCTCCTTAGGGAGAGGGCTAGGGTGAGGGCGAAGGATTCGTGCAGGAGGTTTATTACAACGTGTCTCGGCTTTACGTCCTCTTTAAGAGTCATCCGGGCAGACTGTCGCTAGAGTGTATTTCAGATACAGTTGTGATGGGTCCAATTAGACACTGCATAATGTTTAGACTTGACCCATAGAGAGGGGTTTCACCTGATTTTAGGCGATTATTGATTCTATGCTTCCCACTCGTTCTCAGCCCTCTCGAACTGGCTTTTTAGCGCTGCTTTACAATCGTCCCTTCATGCTGTTGTGGACTGGTCAAATCTTGTCTCAACTGGCAGACAAAGTATTTTTTGTGCTGTTGATTGCGTTGCTAAATGACTATGGCTCTTCTCCCGAAACCGCTAACTCAATGCGCTCTGCGGTGATGATTTCAGCCACGTTACCCGCCATTTTCTTTGGATCTGCGGCAGGCATTTTTGTCGATCGCTACGACAAGAAGACAATCTTGAGCGGCTGCAACATTTGGCGCGGAGTGATGCTGCTGTTGCTACCTCTACCGTTTTTGCCCAAAGCATTTGGGATTTTGTTGGCGATCGCCTTTTTAGAGTCGGTGCTGACTCAGTTTTTTGCACCAGCCGAACAAGCGGCGATTCCCTTATTGGTCAAGCGAGAGAATCTGCTAACCGCGAATGCAGTCTTCACCACGACAATGATGGGTTCGTTGATTGTAGGATTCGCGATCGGTGATTCTCTGCTAGTCAAGGCGTTTGAGTTTAATGCTGATTGGGGGCGAGAAATTTTAGTCGGTGGACTGTATCTGTTGGCTGGAACTGTGCTTTATTTGGTTCCTCTCAAGGAGGAAAAGCGGCAAACTGAGACAGCGGTTGTGCATCCGTGGAGCGACTTTAAAGAGGGATTAGCCTACTTGAGGAAAGATCGGTTAGTCAGCTATGCGATGCTGCAACTCATGATTCTTTACTCGGTGCTGGCGGCTCTAGTGGTCTTAACGGTCAACTTGACGAGCAAAATCGGGTTAGAGCCAACGCAGTTTGGGCTATTGCTGGCAGCGGCAGGCGTGGGCATGGTGGTTGGGGCGGGAGCATTGGGTCATTGGGGCGATCGCTTCCGTCACAAGCCGCTTCCTCTGGTGGGGTTCGTCTGCATGGCATTTGTGCTGACGATGTTTTCGTTTACCTCCAACAAAGATCTGAGTTTCATACTATCTGGCTTCTTTGGGTTAGGAGCCTCTTTGGTTGCGGTGCCGATGCAGACTGTAATTCAACAACGCACTCCAGAAGCGATGCGCGGCAAAGTATTTGGCTTTCAAAACAATATTGTAAATATTGCACTCAGCCTACCTCTAGCGATCACAGGACCGCTCATCGACGCGATTAATAATCTGGTTGCCCGAAATCCTCAAGCCGAACTGGGGCTACGATCGGTGCTGATTGGCATGAGTATTGTCGTAACGATCGTGGGTGTTTGGGCATGGCACAGCACTCGGCAAGTTTTGCGAGATGTGGTTTGAGATGATGAGAATGTCAGCAGAATTTGACACAATCACCAAAGCATAAATTGATTAGACTGTAGAGGTAGGTAGAGTCGTGGCTCGATCATCCACAATGAGTCTCGACAGGGATCAGAATCGGCACTACACTTAGTCTCTATCTATTGCATTTTTAGATACAAAATTATCCACCTAGACGGTTTGGCGAGGTTCCCCAGTGCAATTGCAACGAGTGGCAGTACAGCGGGTGACGGGTGGCTTTGCGCTCATTGATAGCCTTAGACGGCACGGCGTTAAGCACATCTTCGGGTATCCAGGCGGAGCGATTCTGCCGATTTATGATGAGCTTTATAAGGCAGAAGCGATCGGCGGCATTCAGCACATTCTAGTCAGACATGAGCAGGGAGCAGCCCACGCTGCCGACGGCTATGCTCGTGCGACAGGGCAGGTTGGCGTGTGTTTTGCTACGTCGGGTCCCGGTGCGACCAATCTTGTCACTGGAATCGCGACCGCGCACATGGATTCGATTCCGATGGTGGTGGTGACGGGGCAAGTGCCTCGACCTGCAATCGGCAGTGATGCCTTTCAAGAAACGGATATTTACGGAATTACGCTGCCGATCGTCAAACATTCTTATGTAGTGCGTGACCCTAGAGACATGGGGCGGATTATTGCCGAGGCGTTCTATATCGCCAGCACGGGCAGACCAGGACCTGTGTTAGTCGATATTCCTAAAGATGTGGGCACCGAAGTCTTTGACTATGAGCCTGTCGAGCCGGGTTCTGTGCGACTGCCAGGATATCGCCCTACGGTGAAGGGGAACCCACGGCAAATTGGACAGGCATTGAAACTGATTCGGCAAGCTAAACAGCCGCTGCTGTATGTGGGTGGTGGCGCGATCGCTGCCAATGCTCATGCTGAAGTCAAAGAACTCGCGGAACGCTTTCAGCTTCCCGTCACGACTACTTTAATGGGCATTGGGGCGTTTGATGAGCATCATCCGCTCGCCGTTGGAATGCTGGGAATGCACGGCACTGCCTACGCCAACTTCTCGGTGACAGAGTGTGATTTGCTGATTGCAGTTGGGGCGCGATTTGACGATCGAGTCACAGGCAAACTCGACGAATTTGCCTCGCGCGCCAAGGTGATTCACATCGACATCGATCCGGCAGAAGTCGGTAAAACGCGATTGCCCGACGTGCCGATCGTCGGCGATGTCCGTCAGGTTCTCACCGATCTGCTGGAGCGCAGTCACGAAGACGGCGATCCTTCTAAGTCAGATCAGACGAGCCAATGGTTGGAGAGAATCGATCGCTGGCGTGAAGATTATCCGCTCGAAGTGCCTCGCTACCCCGATACACTGTCTCCTCAAGAAGTCATTGTCGAATTGGCGCAGCAGGCTCCCAACGCGTTCTATACCACCGATGTCGGACAGCATCAGATGTGGTCAGCGCAATTTCTCAAAAATGGTCCTCGTCGCTGGATTTCTAGCGCAGGTTTAGGCACGATGGGCTTTGGGCTTCCGGCGGCGATGGGTGCCAAGGTTGCGGTCGGGGACGAGCAGGTAATCTGTATCAGCGGCGATGCCAGTTTTCAGATGAACTTGCAGGAGTTGGGCACGCTGTCACAATATGGAATTGCTGCCAAAATCGTGATTATCAATAATGGTTGGCAGGGCATGGTGCGTCAGTGGCAAGAAGCCTTCTGGGAAGGGCGCTATTCGTCGTCAAACATGGAGCCGTCGATGCCCGACTTTGTGAAGTTGGCAGAGGCGTATGACATTAAGGGCATGATGATTAGCTCTCGCGATGAGTTGAGCAGTGCAGTTGCCGAAATGTTGGCACATGACGGACCTGTACTGATGGATGCACGAGTCAAGCGAGACGAAAACTGTTACCCGATGGTGGCTCCGGGCAAGAGCAATGCTCAGATGTTGGGGTTGCCCGATCGCACGAGTCTAGAACGCGCGACTGAACTGATGTATTGCAGCAGTTGCGGGGCAAAAAACGTTGCCAGTAACAAGTTCTGCCCTGAATGTGGCACAAAACTGTAGAGTGACTGAACCGTCCTACTCCCAGAGAGCGGGACTAAGGGCGGTTCTCATTAAGCTCTGGCAAGTCGATGCAGCCACATGAAATTTACGCCTTCGGGTGAACTTTTGCTTTGGATAAGACCATCTGAGTAGTGCAAATTCTCCCCTGTGAGGTCTTTGCGATATCCGTAGGCTGTCCACTCGCCATAGGGATCGTTGACCAAAAATCCGGTGCGATCGTAGCCTCGAATCACGATGATATGACCAAAACTGGTGAAATATCCGTGGAGGATGCAAGGGCGACCTTCGGCGATCGCTTTACGAATGTCAGAGAGTCTGCCCTGCGTCGTAAAGTCGTCTCTAACCCCATAAGCGCGTGCCATTCTCGCCAAATCTTCTGGGTCGTGGCGACTTAACCGATTTTGCTCCATATAGCGATAGAGTTCGTCTTCAAACTGCACTGCATTGGTCTTCTGACGAATCTGAAGATAGCGCATCACCATTGCAAAACTGGTGACATTACACGCGCCCCCCGGATTTTCGGCATTGTCTAACTGACTTCGATAGGGCACGTTTAAACGCTTGGCTGCGGGAAGCCCGATCGTCGGCAGGTTAATCGGCAGAGACGGTCTACGCGTAGCAGTTGTGACCTGTCCCTGACTGTTAACCAACTGAACGTGGGGCAGATAGACAAACCAAGTGTTGCGCGGTGGATTGCTCAAAAACTCACTGATTAGTGCAATCTTGAGGTGATTGTTGCCTACCAGTTTCCAGGAGTGAATCTCGAAGACCCGTCCCGCTTCGATATTGACTTTATCTTGAGCCGACAGCCGTGCAGAATCTTCGGTAGACTGCTTAAATGTGGTGGTTTGGAGAACTTTCAGCTTCATGATGTCACCGTTGATTCAATAGAGTGCCTCAAAGATTTTGTCAAAGAGGACTGAGAGAACAGATTACCCTATCGGTAACTGCGATGTTGAGGAGACGTTCCGGTGGAACGTCTCTACAGGATTTGGGGGGTTATGACTCGATCGAGCTAGCTGCTAACTGTTTAAGAGGCGATTGCTCAAACTGTGCCAACAAATCTGCGGGATTGTCGTAGATCGCTAGCGCGCCCGCTAGTTGAGAATCGTCGAAACCGCCACACCGGAACGCAATCACATCTACGCCTGCCGCGTTTGCAGCTTGAATATCGTAAGGTGTATCTCCTAACATGATTGCCCGATCGGAGTCTAATTTTGCTTTCTTTAAAGCTGCTTGCACCAAGTCAGGAGCGGGCTTTGAGGTGTCAGCATCATCCGATGTGGTTGTCGGCTCCTCTTCTAATAGATCATCGACTTGAGCGGCTTTGAGCAACACAGACAGTTCTTCGTTGGTTGCTGAACTTGCGATGATTAGCTGAAAGCCTTCTTGCTTGAGTCTTAGGATTAAGTCTCGTGATCCGGGTGCCGGAGACAAGCTAGAGCCGAATTTGTTGATGATCAGTTCCTTGCGACGATCGGCGATTTGTTTTCCTAAGCCTTCGTCACCTGAAAGTTCTGAAGCCATGCGCGGAACCACCTGATCAGCACCCATACCAATCAACGGACGCACTTGCTCAAAGGAAATTTCATAGCCGAATTCGGCAAACGCCTCGACCCAAGCGTGGGCGTGTGCATCGTTGCTGATCACCAGCGTGCCATCAACATCGAGAAGAATGCCTTTTTTTGAGGCTGTGAGATCTGAGAGATTGTTGCCCACTTTCGCGATCGTCGCCTTAGCATTTGAGGCAAGATCCGATGCTCCTTGCTGAATCCCGGCGGCAACCTCACCGATGTCTTGAGTCAGTTCTTTTTTGACATCTGATAAAGCATCTAACGGTTGCCCAGACCGCACTGAGCCGATTCTGCTGCGGGTGGTGTAATAACCTGATTTATGGGATTTTGTGTTTTCGAGAGATGCCCCAAATACGCCCAGCGTGCCGCCCAAAATCGCACCAATCGGACCTGCCACCAGCGCACCGAGAAATCCTCCGATCGTGCTGACTCCTACGACTCCAACGGCTGGATGAACGGACGGAGTTTTGACTTCTTCGACCATAGAATCAACCGTTGTGTCGATAGAGTTTGTGATAGTTTCAGTCTTATTAGTCATGCCGCCCTCCAGATGTTTAACATTTCATTCTAGAACGCCTCATTTTAGGAAGTCTGGCAGAATGCAATGTCTACTTTAGGAGCGATCTTGTCAGACCTGTTAAGGGGCATTCAACGATCGGGAATACAATAGACCTAGATGACGCTGGAAAAAGCGGCGTTAGACTCGCAGATATAAAGAGTTATTTAGGTCACTGATCTTTCCAAGATTTAACGCTTGCAATCCTCTTCATAAAGCCAGCGTGCACCTCTATTTCGCTCCATCAAACTCTACAAACAATTAGATTCAATAATTGGGAGAGCCTGTAATGTTTACTGCCAAAAAATTAGAGATTTCTACTATAAATTCAGATCTTAAAGAAAAAGCATTTGTGCTGTGGTTTGAGCAAGTAGGAATTGTAGATGTGCCGTTAGTGGGCGGTAAAAATGCCTCACTGGGAGAAATGATCCAACAGCTAACTCCCAAAGGTGTGAATGTCCCGACTGGGTTTGCGACGACTTCCTATGCGTTTCGCCACTTCATCGAAAAAGCAGGATTGAAAATCCGTCTTCAGCGGCTCTTAGCAGATTTGGATGTATCGGATGTCAATCTGTTGAGAGAGCGAGGCAGACAGGCGCGAACTCTGATTTTAAACACCCCTTTTTCGTCAGAGTTAAATGAAGCGATCGCCGCTAGCTATGTGCAGTTATCTCAACGCTATGGAGTTGAGGTTGAGATGTGCGACGCATCCGACGATTTAGAAGCCTGTCTCAGTCGCCACAGCGGAGTCGATGTAGCAGTTCGATCGAGCGCAACGGCTGAAGATCTCCCCGACGCAAGCTTTGCCGGACAGCAAGAAACCTATTTAAACATCAACGGCATCGATCGCGTCCTCAAAGCCTGTCATCTGTGCTTTGCATCGCTGTTTACCGATCGGGCGATTTCTTATCGCACCACTAAAGGCTTTGATCATTTTGAGATTGCCCTCTCAGTCGGTGTGCAAAAAATGGTGCGATCGGACTTGGCAGCATCGGGCGTGATGTTCTCGATCGACACCGAAACCGGGTTTCGAGACACGGCTCTGATCACAGCCGCTTATGGTTTGGGCGAATCCGTCGTGCAAGGAGTCGTTAACCCCGATGAATATGTCGTGTTTAAGCCTACGCTCAAGCAGGGATTCCGTCCGCTTTTAGAGAAACGGTTGGGCAGCAAAGAGATCAAAATGATCTATGACATCGGCGGCGGAAAATCGACGACTAACGTTTTAGTGCCCAAATCAGAACAGTTAAAATATGCGCTGCAAGATGACGAAATTCTCAAACTGGCAACGTGGGCGTGCATCATAGAAGATCACTACGCCAACGTGAGAGGAACAGATAGCCCAATGGATATTGAATGGGCAAAAGATGGCGAAACAGGCGATTTATTTATCGTGCAGGCTCGACCTGAAACGATTCATTCTCAAAAAATTGGCAACGTCCTGAAGACCTATAAACTAACCAGCAAACCAACAGCCGAACCGCTATTAGTCGGTCGCGCTGTCGGTGAAATGATTGGACAGGGAAGAGTCAGAACGATCGTCGATCTTCGCAAACTCGATGAATTCCAAGAAGGCGAGGTGTTAGTCACGACGCGCACCGATCCCGATTGGGAACCGATCATGAAAAAAGCCAGTGCGGTGATTACGAATCAAGGCGGACGCACCTGTCACGCTGCCATCATTGCGAGAGAATTGGGCATCCCGGCGATCGTCGGCTGTGACAACGCCACAGACATTCTCAAAGATGGGCAAGCAGTCACGGTTTCATGTGCTGAAGGCGAAGACGGGTATGTGTATGACGGGTTATTGCCCTTCGCGATCGAGCACCTCGAACTCAATGCGCTGCCTCCCACTCGCACCAAAATCATGATGAATGTCGGCAACCCGCGTGAGGCGTTTAGACTCTCACTGATTCCCAACGATGGGGTCGGGCTGGCGCGCACCGAATTCATTATCGCCAATCACATTAAAGTGCATCCCCTAGCGCTGCTAAATTTCGACACCCTCAAAGACAACGGGGCAAAATGGGAGATCAGTCAATTGACTTCTCAATATCGAGATCTCTCAGACTATTTTGTAGACAAACTCGCATCGGGCATCGGCATCTTATCGGCTGCATTTTATCCCAAACCTGTGATTGCGCGAATGTCAGATTTGAAGAGCAACGAATATGCAAATTTGATCGGCGGTAGCGAATTTGAGCCACACGAAGAAAACCCGATGATGGGCTGGCGAGGGGCATCACGCTACTACGATCCTAAATATCGAGACGCATTTGGGCTAGAGTGCAAAGCCTTTAAACGAGTCCGCGAT
>JBBQYE010000053.1:0-14373 GCA_038208945.1 Leptolyngbyales cyanobacterium
GCTGCCAATCAAATCGAGGTTGTCGATGTCTTGCCCTTGGGGTTTGCCTTTTTACCCCAGAGCGTTCGCGGTGAATTGGGTGGATCTGGAGTGGCGATCTCAGCAACTCAAAGCGGCTCAACGGTGATCTTTAAGTTTGACGGCAGCATTCCTCCGGATGGCGTGTTGAACATTGCTTATGCTGTGCAACTCAGTCCTGATTCGGTGCGCGGATCGGGTGAAAATCTAGCGAGTGTCAGCGTTCATCGCATCGATACCAATGCCATTCTCAGAGACGGACCGTCTAAATATCGATTGCGAATTCGTCCTGGTATCGTCTCTGATTGCGGCACCATTATCGGTCGCGTGTTTGAAGACAAAAACTTTGATGGTGAACAGCAGCCTGGAGAGCCAGGAATTCCGAATGCGGTCGTGATTTTAGATGATGGCACTCGCATCACCTCTGATCCTAATGGGCTGTTCTCGATCGCCAATGTTCTATCAGGCAACCGGACGGGAGTGCTCGATCTCAGCAGCGTTCCAGGCTACACCTTTGCTGCAAATCGCTATGTCAAAGAACGCAATAGCCAATCTCGTCTGGTGCATCTCGAACCTAGCGGACTGGTGCGAATGAATTTTGCGGTCACGCCCGCCGTGTCAGAAGCAGGCAAACCATGAATATGAAATCTCGACATTCTCTAGCGGCTTGTTTGTTGGGTTTAGGGCTGATTGCTGAAAGTATCAGTTTTGCATTGCTAATGCCAATCAGAGGTGCAATGGCGGCGACTACAGAAATGGCAACGGTTCCGATCGTGCAATCAGTCTCTCAAGCGCAACCTACAGTTAAATCCGAATCACAACCTGCTGTAAAACCGGACGTAAAACCACCGCCAACCGAGTTATCGCAAGGCAATCACGATCGTATCGCCCATTCTTAAAGCGGTGATTGATGTCCCGGCGATAACCGTGGTGCTGCGGTTTTCCCTCGATAGCCAAGTGGAATTGCAGGTGAACGGCAAATCGGTGAGTGCGTCTCTCGTCGGGCGAACCGAAAAAGACAGGGCTAAAAAGCAAACCACCCAAACCTGGTATGGTGTTCCGCTTCAAGATGGCGACAACACGATCGTGGCTCAAATCATCAGCAACGGTCAGGTGACCCAAACCGCATCGGTGCAGGTGCAAGTGCGCGGATTGGCAAAACAGATTACCGTCCACACGGCTGAAACGCGAGTTCGTGCTGATGGGCGATCGACCGTGACGGTTCAAGGTGAATTGTTGGATGCTAATGGCAACCGCTCAAATCGCGATACGATCGTCACCCTCAAACCCACAGCAGGCGAATTTGTCGAACCCGATGCCAGCCCTGATCAACCGGGCTATCAAGTCAAAGCGACTCAAGGCGAATTTAAAGCGACGTTACGATCGGGCATTCAAGCCCAAATGGTGCGAATTCAGGCAAAGGCGGATGAGTTAGATGCGTTTACGCAAGTCCAGTTTGAAACCGATTTGCGATCGTCGTTAGTGACTGGCTCGATCGATTTCCGGCTCGGCAAAGGCGGCACTGATTTTTATCGCAGCTTTCGGGACTTTCTGCCACCCAATGGCAAAAACAACTATGGGTTAGCGACTCACGGTGCGGTGTTTGCGACGGGCAAAGTGGGCGATTGGCTCGTCACCGGAGCCTATAACAGCGATCACGCCCTCAATCAAACCTGTGATGGCACTGCGCGGCTCTTTCGAGAACAGCAGTTTTGCGATCAAAACTATCCGGTGTATGGTGATAGCTCTAAAACAGATGTTTTGACTCCCTCGATCGACAGCGTTTATCTCAAACTTGAGCGCACGTCTCCGACTACGAATGGCATCGACTATTTTATGTGGGGCGACTATAACACCGAAGAGTTTGCCACGCGATCGCAGCAGTTCAGCGCTACCAGCCGCCAACTTCACGGATTGAAAACCAATTATAACTTTGGCAATCTGCAACTCAGCGGGTTTTATGGCAACAACGTGCAGGGTTTTCAGCGAGACACGATCGCGCCCGATGGCATAAGTGGCTATTACTTCCTCTCAAGGCGGTTAGTGATTGGCGGCAGTGAAAATGTCTTCTTAGAACTCGAAGAATTAAACCGTCCTGGAACCGTTTTAGAACGCAAGCAGCTAAATCGCGGTAACGACTACGAGATTGACTACGATCGCGGCACAATTCTGTTTAGACAACCGATTTTGAGAACGGATGTCGATCAGACGGGTCAAGTTATGGTACGCCGTATTGTCACGACTTATCAATACGAAAGTCAACAGGCAAGTAAAAGCAATATCTACGCAGGTCGAGCGCTTTATCACCTGTCCAATACACCAGGACGAGAAAGCTGGGTGGGTGCCACTTATCTGAAAGCAAACCAGGGAACGAGAGACTTCGAGCTTTACGGGTCTGATGCCTTATTCTCATTTGGCAAAGGGAATGTCATTGCTGAATACGCTCACTCAAACAATCGATCGGACGTTCTCGGTTTGGTCAGCGGCTCTGCTTATCGGTTAGAAGCCAACGCCGAAATTGCTACCGGAATTCTGGCGCGAGGCTACTATCGCAAAACCGATACCGGATTTGCCAATGATGCCACCATCAGTTTTGTGCCGGGTCAAACTCGCTATGGCGCAGAAGTCACGGGCAGAGTCTCTGACATCACAAAGATGAGAGTGCAATATGACCATGAAGACAACACGGGCATCGCACCCCGCGAAATCGACACGCTCCAGGATCTATTCGCTCCCCGAAATCAAGCGATTCCCGGAAGTCGAGTTGATAACTCACTGACCACGATCGCCGTTGGCATTCAGCAGCGACTCGGTAGTGCGAATCTAGATGTCGATTTGCTGCACCGCGATCGTCAAGATCGACTGTCTCCCGATTCAAGCGGCTCCTCGGATCAACTGCGATCGCGCTTCACCGTGCCGTTGTCTAAAACGCCCACATTTCTGGCGCAAAATGAGACGACGTTATCATCAACGGTCGATCCAGTCTATAGCGATCGGACTGGGCTAGGACTCGATTGGGCGATCATGCCCGGAGTCAACCTCGGCTTAAGTCAACAGTTTTATACCCGTGGGCAACTCGCTGGACAGTCAATCACTAACCTAAATTTGAGTGGAGAATATAAATTTGGGACAGACACGACGCTACACGCGCGCTATGGCATCCTCGGCGGAGCAGATGGGACGACTCAAGGCGCGATCGGCGTAAACCAGGGCTGGACAATCTCACCCGGTTTGAGAATGGATCTGGCGTACGAACATCTCTTTGGCGGATTTTTTGGCAGGACGGGGGCTGGAATTCAATTTGCTCAACCGTTTGCAGTCGGGCAGAGTGCGTCGTCTCTCGGTTTGCAGGGCGGCGATAGCTACAGCGTCGGGCTTGAATACACGGGCAGCAAAGACTTTCAGGCAGGTGCTCGCTATGAACACCGCAGTTCGTCAAGCGGCAGCAACACGGTGATTTCAGCCGCCGCGACGGGTAAGATTTCTTCGTCACTCACGGCACTGGCGCGCTATCAGCAAGCCAATGCTGCGAACCAAACGCTGATCGGGTTAGGCGATACCTCCAATCTCAAACTCGGACTCGCTTATCGAAACCCCAACGACGATCGCTTCAATGCTCAGTTTCGCTACGAATATCGCAAGAATCCCTCGACGATTCCTGACACGATTTTGTTTGGCAGTGGCACAGGCTTTGAAGACCACACCATAGCGCTAGAAGCACTCTACGCTCCTAATTGGCGATGGGAATTCTACGGCAAATACGCGATGCGTCATAGCTCCACGACTCTCTCTAGCGATCTAATCGGCACGAGTACTGTTTCTCTGGCTCAACTCCGCGCCACTTATCGCTTTGGCTATAGCTGGGACATTGTTGGAGAAGCCCGATGGATTGCTCAACCTAGCGTTGGATTTCACGAAATGGGATTTGTGGTCGAGGCAGGTTATTATCTCACCCCTAATCTTCGACTCGCGGCAGGCTATGGCTTTGGTCGAGTCAACGATCGAGACTTTGACGGCTCTCGATCGGCGGGTGGTGCTTACCTGGGTCTCACCATCAAACTCAATGAACTGTTTAGCGGCTTTGGTTGACAAAAACCGACCTCTGCCGATCGCAAGCCCAAAACAGATACCGTTTCGATCGCTCCTGTTAGTCCCCCCAGTGTCCAAGGTGTAACCCCATGAAACGTGATTTAAGTTTGACTCAGTGGCTACGATCGATGTCTCTAATCGGGCGATCGCTCAAGTTGCATGAACTGGCTAACCCTCACGGGTGGTTAGCCTTTCTTGTAACGGCGATCATCATCTTGACCTCAATCAGCCCCGCGATCGCTACGCCAACAGCCATAACAGATATCATTGCAGCTTATGAAACTGGGACATCTAGCACCTACGTTGAAAATGGTGCAGCAGGCTCTACTGCCTATCCATCCACGAACCCATATACGGTTAACTTTAGTCAAGGTTCCTCAAACAATAATCTCAAAATCTCAGGGTTCACAATAGCAGCAAACACCTTTTCCCTTTGGAAGCTGACCAGTCAGATTCAGATTCGTCGTCAACCGAATGTTGTGGTACCTGCCATTCGACAACTACTCTTCTACCAAACGAGAAGCGTCTTACCGACTACCCTCAATCTTGCTCCTTCCAAATCAGATGACATGGAATCAGCCTTGCTCAACACGATGGTCAACCGAGGGACTGACAATATTTTTGCAAACGTAGGCAACAGCGACGGTAACAATAACAATATTGAACGAGTTGATTTTATTGAATTATCTGGTCTAACAGCTCCGACAACACTGGCTGATATTGGATTTCTCATCCTCGAACGAGGTGGAAATGATCCCTTTAAAATCGCTGCAATTACTTCGCTTGACAGCTCAAATAACCCAGCTACTTTTGGAAATCCGATTACTGGCTCAACTTGGGGACAATCACCAACATTCAATATTCCTACAACGGTGATGCGAACAGATACGGTCGGTGCGAATCTCAACCCTTCTAACAATGTCTCCAACCAACAAATTTCTGGCATTTATTTCTCATATGCAGATCTTGGCATTCTCGCGGGGCAGAAATTTTATGGCTATGCCTTATTTGCCGCAGATGCGCCTACTAATCTCGTAGATTGGAAAGCCTTTCCACCAGATACTAAAGAAAACAATGGCGGGCTAGATTTGATTGCGGGCGGTGGAATCTATACTAATCAAACTACTCCGACTGCCGATTTAGCTTTACAGAAGACGGTGAATAATGCAAACCCAGACGCTGGCACGAACATTACTTTCACGCTCACCTTAACCAATCAGTCAACGCCCTCTACGGGAAATGCGACAGGTGTTCAGGTTCAAGACAGTCTTCCAGCAGGACTACAATTTGTTTCTAGTACGAGTACAGGATCTTATAACTCGCTCACAGGTATTTGGAATGTAGGTAGTCTCGCCCATAGCAGTACTGTCACCTTACAAATCACAGCAAAAGTCATCGGCAGTGGCTCTATCACCAACACGGCTCAAGTGTCTGCCAGTGACCAGTTCGACTCTGATTCTTCTCCCAACAAAAACAACCCTGCTGAAGATGACCAATCTAGTGTGTCTATCACAGTGGCTTCACCTCCTAACATCCGTTTAGTCAAGCGGTTAACCAAGATTCAAACAACGGTGCTGTCTAGCTATGTCGATGTTGTTACGGGTGCAGGCGCGATCGATGATAATGCGTCTGGTTGGGTTAACCCCACTGCTACAGCCGTTAAGTCTGATAATTCAGGCAATACGACAAACTTTAGTAGACTTCTGCAAGGCGCAGTAACTGCCACTACCCTTCCGGTCGCCCAGCAACCTAAACCAGGCGATGAAGTAGAGTACACCATTTACTTTCTTTCAGATGGTGGAAAAGATGCGAGTAATGTCAGCCTCTGCGACTTTGTTCCAGCCAATACGACCTATGTACCAGGTTCGCTACAGCTTAGTTTAAGTGGTACTTTAACGGCTGTTCCTGATGGTCCGGCTTTGGGTTCGGGTTTCTACCCCAATTCGACTCCTGTTTTTCCAGCTTCTTGTATGGGAGTTAACAACAGCAGAGGAGCGGCGGTTGTGAGTGTGGGAAGTGCTCCAAAGGCAACAGCAAGTGGCACACCAACTAATTCTTATGGCTTCTTCCGATTCCGAGCAAAGGTCGATTAAAACTTTTCCCGATCGTCACCGAGACGTAGAAACAGCAGAGCCGTGATCTCTGGAATAAAGCCTTTCAGTCGCTCCTTCGGGTGCTTTTAGCTTCATTCCGTCCAATCACGGCAATTGCTCATACCGATTTAATTCTGAAATGCATCAGATGATGGGTTTAGCCAGAAACTTGTCGGTTTCGAGCCGTGATGTCTCTGACTATTCCTTCGTAAAACAGAAAGGCTCCGGTCGCATCGCGAACTTTGCGAACACTCTCCGAAATCCAGATCATGCTGCCATCTTGACGATAAATCTGAGACTCAAAATCTAACACGGTTTCCTGTTGCTCAAAGCACGCGATAAACTCCGATCGGCGCTGCGGCTGCACGTAGAGTTGTTGAGAAATGTCAGTTAGTTTTTTGATTAAATCTTCAGGAGACGCATATCCATAAATTCGCGCCAGTGCTGGATTCACTTTTAGATAGGTGCCGTCGATCGACGTTTGAAAGATGCCATCAACAGCATTCTCAAAGCTGTCACGATATCGGGCTTCTATGTTTTTGTGTTTTTGAATCTCTTGCTGTAGTTTAATGTTTTGCACCTCTAACCGTTTTTGCAGCACCCGAATCTTGAGTTGATGCTCAATCCGAGCCAGCACTTCTTCTATTTGAAAGGGTTTGGCAACATAGTCCGTTCCTCCGACTCCAAAGGCTTTTACTTTATCGAGAGGGTCATTCATCGTGCTAATAAAAATGACCGGAATCTCACGGGTCAGAGCATTAGCTTTGAGGCGATCGCAGACCTCATAGCCGTCAATTCCAGGCATCATGATATCGAGCAAAATCAAGTCGGGTTTCTCTTCGATCGCGGTTGCTACTACAGACACACTTGTGCTAGTGCTGCATACTTCATAGCCGTGTTTGGTCAGTGCCATCGAAAGCAGACGCACATTTAAAAGAGTGTCATCTACGACTAAGATCAATCCATGCTGCGCTAGTTCACGCAGTTTAAACCCTAGTAGCCAGAAGATTTTTTGTTCTGCGGTTCTCAGTTCTTGGTGGTGTTTTGCACCTTGGTGACTCAAGGTTTGATGAAAAGCTCCCAAATATTCTAGCTGCTCGATCGCGGCATTAATTTCCTGTTCTCCTAGATACAGGCTCTCTAACACGGCATTCAAATCACTGAGAGAATCTGCCTTGAGACCTGCCCCCATCGCAAGCACAGAGGTCAAACGATCGAGGTTTTGGTGCAGCAATTTTCGGATGTAGTAGCTCGTAGTCAGTGCCAGTTGTCTCCGCATAGCTGAAGAAATTAAACGCTTAAGATTTTATTAGAGTTCCCTTCTAAACTGGGGATCAATTATGGCGGCAAATTCTTGCAGCGTGATTGTAGGATAATCGGCTGAATTCCTCAAAAATGGGGGGATTTAGGGAACTGAAACCGACCCAAACGAAGTGACGAGAACTGGTGTGTATACGGTAGCCAGCGGGAGAGGGAACCAGAAACGCCCGAAAGCCCTTTCCCTGGGAGAGAATGGGATAAGGGCAAATCAGTTGCCCATCGCGCTACGATGAGCCGTCGTAGAAGTTAAGGTCAATCTATGCAACAAACAGTTCAGAATACTCAGTTGAATATTTTAGAACGAGGTGAAGGAACCCCACCTTTGGTGTTTCTTCACTACTTTGCAGGATCGTCGGAATCATGGTCTGAATTGATTATTCAACTCCAAAAAACAAATTACTGCATCGCTCCTGATCTTCCAGGCTTTGGTGATTCACAACCTGTTAAAGAACCCACTGTAGAAGCGGTTGCAAAAGTCATTGCAGAACTAATTCACCAGCTTGATCTTCAGCATTATATTCTCATTGGGCATTCGATGGGCGGAAAAATCGCGCTGGCGTTGGCAGCCACTCAACCTCCTGGGTTACGATCACTGATTTTACTCGCACCCTCACCGCCGACCCCAGAGCCGATCGAACCATCCGAACGATCGAGACTCCTCAAAACTCACGGAGACCGATCGGCAGCTGAAGAAACCGCTCATAAGATCACGATTCAAACCTTGAGTGATGTCGCCTTCGATCGAGTGGTTCAAGATAATCTCCGCAGTTCTCAAATTGCGTGGCAAGCCTGGTTAGAGTGCGGCAGTCGTCAAGACATTTCATCAGTAATGTCTGATATCACGGTTCCGGTTCTCGTCATTGTGGGGGCTGCTGATCCGGTAATTCCCAAATCATTAATTGAGCAAGACGTGATTGCCTCGATCTCCGATGCCCAATTAGTCGTCGTTCCCAATGCCGGACACCTATTGCCCCTCGAAGTGCCTCAAGCGATCGGGGATCTGATTCAGATGCACATTCGCGAATATCAGAGTTAATCGCCCGCTCTTGAGTGTTAGCCTATAAGGGAATTTGATTCTTTTAAATCTCGGTTCATGAACAAAGTTGTGGTAGGACTCTCCGGCGGAGTCGATAGCTCAGTTGCCGCAGCCGCTCTTCATCATCAAGGCTATGATGTCGTTGGCGTAACCTTTTGGTTGATGAAGGGCAAAGGTCAGTGCTGCTCAGAAGGTATGGTAGACGCTGCCAAACTGTGCGAATTCTTGGGCATTCCTCACCATATTGTTGATAGCCGTGATCTCTTTCAAGAGAATATTATTGATTATTTAGTGACAGGCTACAGCAATGGAGTCACGCCGCTTCCTTGTTCTCAATGCAACAAGGCGGTCAAATTTACGCCCCTGCTCAGCTATGCGCGACAGTTGGACATTGATAAGATTGCCACGGGTCACTATGCTCGAATTCGATATGACGAGCAAACAGGACGCTATCAGCTACTCCGGGCGATCGATCGCACCAAAGACCAGTCCTATTTTCTCCACGACTTAGAGCAAGAGATTCTCTCTCAAGTGGTGTTTCCGCTAGGTGAACAGCCGAAGACCGAAACCCGCCGCATCGCAGCAGAATTTGGTTTGCACACCGCCGACAAGCCCGAAAGTCAAGATCTCTGTCTCGTCGAAGCAAACGGCTCAATGCGGGCGTTTCTCGACAAATACATCACGCCGCAAACAGGCAACATTGTAGACAAATCTGGGAATGTTTTGGGGCAGCATGAAGGCGTTCATCATTACACGATCGGACAGCGCAAAGGACTCGGTATCGCTCACAGTGAGCCACTCTACGTTCTCGAACTTGATGCGGGGCGGAATCGGGTCGTGGTTGGCGATCGCTCTGAAGCACAAGATCCCGACTGCACGGTGAATCGAGTGAACTGGGTCTCGATCGAGCCACCCACTACCCCGATTCACGCCGAAGTTCAGATTCGATATCGGTCTGTGGCGGTTCCAGCGATGGTGATTCCGATCGAGCGTTCTCGTGTGCGAGTCATTTTCGACGACCCGCAGTTCAGCATCACGCCCGGTCAAGCCGCCGTTTGGTATGACGGAGAAGTCTTGCTGGGTGGCGGCATTATCGAAAAGCAACCGTAAAGAGAGGTGGCAAGATGTCCCAAAGCAATACGATCGTCGAGTCTTCAAATCCACCGTTAAAAAAGTGGAACGTGGAGGATTATCACCACATGATTGAGTGTGGGATTTTGACCTCTGCGGATCAAGTGGAGTTGTTAGAAGGGGCAATTGTTCAATGGCATCCTCAACGATCGCCCCACGCTGCCACGACGCAATGTGCCTCTGATTACCTCAGAGAAGTGCTGCGGGGGCAGGTGATTGTGCGAGTGCAACTGCCGATCACGCTGCCGCCCGATTCTGAACCCGAACCCCATATTGCCATCGTTCGTCTTGACCCGCGAAAGTATTTTGATCGACATCCGCAGCCGGAAGACATTTTGTTTTTAGCCGAAGTTGCCGATTCAACCCTGAACAAAGACCGTACCTGTAAAGCAAAACTCTACGCCAAAGCAAATATTTCTGAATATTGGGCGTTGGATGTCAACAAGCGACGGGTTTTAGGGTTTCGTTGCTCAGATGGCGATCGCTACAGCGAGGAGTTCACACTCAGCGAGAATGACTCGATCGAGCTTTCTGCGTTTCCAGAAATTCTGATCTCAATCGGTCAGCTATTTCCGTAGTTCGGCATCTATTCAAGTGAGCAGTCACGATCGAGTGCTTGTCTCAACAAATCTCGATAGCTGCGGTTGTTGATGACATACGAGCCAAACCTCTCCAAGTGAGGATTTGTCATCTGAGCATCAAACAGCACAAACTTCCGCTCTCGCAGACGCTCTACCAGTTTGACCATTGCCACTTTTGAGCCATCTGGAATTTGAAAAAACATTGACTCCCCGATAAACGCACCTCGAATCACAATCCCCAGGATTCCACCAGCGAGTTGGTCGCCTTGCCAGGTTTCAAAGCTGTGTGCCCATCCCGCTTGATGCAGTGCCCAATAGACCTGTTTAAGCTCCTCCGAAATCCAGGTCGTTTCTCGATCAGCGCATCCATCCACCACTGATTTAAAGCTTCGATTCACTCCGACCGTAAAGCGATTTTGATTTAAGACTCGTTGTAGCGATCGGGGATAGCGAAACTGTTCATCTAGCGGAATCAACGTTCGTTCTCGACTGGAATACCAATCCAAACCATGCCCCGACTCATCTGCCATCAAAAAATAGCCCTGGGCATATCCTTCAACAATCGACGGCACATCAATTTGCATAAAGGGTCATTTGCGATGAGTGAGGATAGTTACAAATGACAAGGAGAGCGGATGAATCACAAACCGATCCGTGTATAGTTTGGATAGTTTAGCCGATCGCTGAAGGTGACATAACAAATGGTCGAACCCATCCCATCGATCACGCTACCCCCCGCCACCAACCCAGTTCAGGAGGGGGAGTGGCTACAGCAAAACTTACACCACTGGCTCGATCAAGAATTTTTGCCCGAAGCTGTTAACCAGACGATCGCTCAACGGGCGGCTCAAATTTATGTGCGGCAGCGCATGGAAGACGAAAATGATCTCGGTTCCCTGGTGCTTGCCATCATCTCAGAAATGCAGGCGTTTGATTTTTCTCAGAGTTTTTACAGCGAGTTTGCCGTGGCTAACGCAGTCAGTGACATTTTGTTAGATAGTCTGGGCATCGATCGCTGTTGTGGACAGTAGAAAGCTGTGAGTTTTGAGTCAATCAAAACTCAAAACTCAAAAGCTTACCAGCTTGACTTAACTACACCAGGCAACAATCCCTGGTGCGCCATTTCGCGAAAAACGTGGCGAGACAGCCCAAAGTCGCTATACACGCCTCTAGCACGACCCGTCACCCAACAAATCTTGCGCACGCGCACACGAGCGCTGTTGCGAGGCAACTGCTGAATTTGACGATGGATCGCCAGCTTTTGCTGTTGAGTTGTTGCCTTAGCAAACTGCTCTTTCAGTTCTCCGCGCTCCTCAGCATATTTATCTACTGTCGCTTGGCGCTTCTTAGCCCGCTCAATCATGCTCTTCTTAGCCATGAAGATTTTTGACCCTTAGTTTAAAGATAGTGTCTCTTATTCTACCGAATGGATCGAGCGAGTGGTGAAATAGATTTGCAATTCTGGTAGATGACACGCTTAAATCGAGCTAGCCGCTTCTAACGTCAGTTTTTCAGATAAGTTGGCAGAGGGGCAGAGATCAGCAAGCTCACAGCGATCGCACTGCGGGTTTCGAGCCATGCAAACTGCCCGACCGTGATAAATAATCCGAATCGACCAGTTCTCCCAATCGGGTTGAGGAATGAGTTTCATCAAATCTCGCTCGATTTTGACCGGATCGGTGTTTTTGGTCAGTCCGAGTCGGTAGGTGAGGCGTTTGACGTGAGTATCGACAGTTACGCCTAAATTCACACCATAGGCATGAGCCGACACGACGTTCGCTGTTTTACGCGCCACACCCGGAAGCCGCAATAGGTCTTCCATCATTCTCGGAACCTGACCGCCAAACTCCGTCATGATCATCTGACACGCCGCTTGAATATTCTTTGCCTTGTTGCGATAAAACCCAGTCGATCGCACCAAGTTTTCAAGCTCCGCCACGTCTGCCCCTGCCAACGCTGCCGCGTCAGGAAATCGCCGAAATAGCTCTGGCGTAACTAAATTCACCCGCGCATCGGTGCACTGAGCCGACAAGATCGTCGCCACCATTAACTGAACAGGCGTTTCATAGTCCAACGTGCATGGAGCGTCGGGGTAGAGACGCTTGAGGCGAATCAGGATCTCCAGTGCACGCTGTTTTTTGGCAGAAATCTTTCGCGTAATGCTCACTATTGAGGAATCAGATTAACGGTATCTCGAATGATCAGGAACACTCCCAAACCTAGCAGCAGCACCAATCCGGTTTGCATCACCCCGTCTTGAAACCGCATCGGCAAAGGCTTACCACGCAATCCTTCAATCAGCAAGAAGGCAAGCTGACCGCCATCCAACGCAGGCAGAGGCAAAATGTTGATCACCGCCAGGTTAATGCTGATCAGAGCCGCAAAGTTAAACAAGCTGGCAGAATCGGCTTGAGCAATTTTGGCACCTGTCGCGACGATCGCCACCGGACCTGCCACTTGTTCCGCAGTCTTGCTAAAGTTGCTAATCAGTTGTCCAAACCCTTGCACCGTCAGCACAACTATGCGCTGAAACTCTTCGGCAGCGATGCCAAAGATGCTAAAAAGGTTGCTTGGACGCTGATAGACCGTTGACCCATTAGGACGAAGCTGCACCCCGATGCGACCTCTGCCTTGGTCGTCAGCTTTGGGAACGACGGTCAGCGAGACAGGCTCTCCTTTGCGCTGAATTTGTAGCTGGATAGGTTTGCCAGGATTGGTCTCGATCGCTTGCCGCAAACTATCGGTTGCTTTCGCCGAAGCTTCTAGGGTCTGACCATTGACTGCGACGATCAAATCGCCTTCTTTAACGCCTGCCTGTGCCGCGACAGCATCTTTAGAGATGACCTGCGGCACAATCACGCCTGACTGATAGCTAAAGCTGGTGGGCAACCCAACGATCGCCAACTGCGACACCAAGACAAAATAAGCAAACAACAGATTGGAAAGTACGCCTGCACTGATCACGATCGCTCGATCCAACACGGGACGGTTTCTCAGCAGGTTAGGGTCGTTGGGCGGAATTTTGCTATCGGGGTCATCATCTGGAAACCCCACAAATCCGCCCAGCGGCAAGGCACGAAGCGCATATTCTGTTTGAGATCCCTGATATTTCCACAGGATGGGACCAAACCCGATCGAAAAGCGATTTGCATAAATGCCCTGAAGTCGAGCCGCTAGGAAGTGACCTAGCTCATGCACGAAGATCAGGACTGCGAGACGGGCAACAACAGCCAAAACTGACATAGGCTAGACCAATAAACTCCGATGACGACATTTCTCTATTCTAGAGTGCAAGCTGAGTCGTCATAAAACTTCATCGCAAAATCGATCGCAGGAGGTAGAGAACACTTACAAAATCTCTCGCCTTAAGTAGGGTTGCAGCACGTCGGGTAATCGCACTGAGCCGTCTGGTTGCCGATAATTCTCTAGAACGGCAGCCATCGTGCGACCGATCGCTAACCCTGACCCGTTGAGCGTGTGGACAAATTGCGTTCCCTTTTGTCCGGCTTCTTTAAAGCGAATATTGCCGCGTCGAGCTTGAAAATCGAGGAAGTTCGAGCAGCTTGAAATCTCGCGATAGGTTCCCGCTGAAGGAAGCCAAACTTCTAGGTCGTAGCATTTAGCGGCACCAAAGCCTAAATCTCCAGTGCAAAGCTCGATCGTGCGATAAGGCAATTTCAACGCTTCGAGAATTGCCTCTGCATCCTGCACTAGCGATTGATGTTCCTGTTCAGACGTGCCCGGATTCACAAGTTTAACCAATTCCACTTTGTTGAATTGATGGAGGCGAATCAGCCCCCGTGTGTCTCTGCCATAGCTCCCAGCCTCTCGCCGGAAGCAGGGCGTATAGGCGCAGTGGTGAATCGGAAGCTGATCCGCCGCGAGAACCTCGTCTCGATAGAGATTCGTCACCGGAACTTCTGCGGTCGGAATCAACCACAAATCATCGTCAGCACACTTAAAACTCTCTTCTGCAAATTTTGGAAGCTGATTCGTGGCAGTCAGCGATGCGGTATTGACCAGCAGAGGAGGCAACACTTCAAGATATCCGGCGGCGATTTGACGATCGAGCATGAATTGAATCAACGCCCGCTCTAACGCAGCA
>JBBQYE010000054.1:0-14258 GCA_038208945.1 Leptolyngbyales cyanobacterium
CGCTGAAGCTTTTCGCCAGTCTCGTTGGTAAAGCCTCCTTTTTGCCCCCCGGTGCCCCAAGAGCAAGACAGACAAGCACTTTTGTGAAGCAGAGTTTCCCAAAGTTTTGCACCTTCAGGTGAGAGCGTGTGTTCTGCCCAATATTCGATCACAGGCAAACCGCCGCCGATCGCGGGTGTCTCCTCATTTTTGTCATGAAAGGGAGGAACAGGCTGGAGATTCTGACTATCCATGCTTTTGAATGGTGATATTCTTTACCAAACCTACTCGAAATAGAGAGATTTTGGAATGGGTCGATCGAGAGATTCAGCACACACCCTTGAGAAACTTGTGAAAAAATCAAAATCACGACCCTCAGACCGATGTAGGATGATGAATCACTCCGAAAACTCTCTACGATCGCCCAATCCTTCATGAAGAAAACGTTCGTTCTCGATACCAATGTCCTGCTGCACGACCCATCTGCGATGCTGCGGTTTGAGGACAACGATGTAGTGCTGCCTATTACGATTATCGAAGAACTCGATCGCTTCAAAAAACAACCCGAAATCACAGGACGAAATGCTCGTCAGGTTTCTCGAATGTTGGATGATCTGAGAAGCAAAGGGCGTTTGACCGAAGGCATTTCAATCAACGAAGGCGGCTCTTTGCAGGTCGCGCTGTGCCATCGAGAAACCCTGCTAGAACTTCCGCCAGAATTAGAAGGGGACAAAGCCGATAACGCCATTCTTGCCGTCTCTCTAGAGCTAAAGCGGCAATGTGACTCTCCTGTTGTGCTGGTCAGCAAAGACATTAACTTGCGAATCAAAGCCGATGCGTTGGGGCTAACGGCTGAAGATTATAAAACCGATAAAGTCGATGTCGATGATCTTTATGTCGGCATGGACATCATCGTGGTCAGCCCAGACGACATCGATCGCTTGTTTAGATTTGGAGGAGTCACCGTCGAAGGCGATTTCTTTCCAAACCAAGGGCTGACGCTGATTGATGAATCAAACCCCAATCACACCGCACTGGGCATCGTCGATGGAGTCAATGGCAAAGTAGTTCCAATTACCAAACTGTCTCGCAGTGGGGTGTCTCGCATCAGCCCTCGCAACCGTGAGCAGAGTTTTGCACTCGATTTGCTGCTGCGAGATTCGGTTTCGCTGGTAACACTGGTGGGCAAAGCCGGAACGGGGAAAACGCTGTTAGCGATCGCCGCAGGTCTGCAAAAAGTTGCGGATGAGCGGCTTTACAGTCGATTGTTAATCTCCCGCCCCGTTGTGCCAATGGGAAAAGATTTGGGCTTTTTGCCCGGTGATGTCAACGAAAAATTGACTCCCTGGATGCAGCCACTTTACGACAATTTCGATCTGATTTTGGGCACTCAAGATTCGACAGGCAGACCCGATCACTGGCGGCATGGTCATGAGGAACTGATCGAGCGTGGCTTGCTGCAAATTGAGCCACTCACCTACATTCGCGGACGCACCATTCCCAAGCAGTTCTTAATCGTCGATGAAGCCCAAAATCTCACGCCTCATGAGGTTAAAACGATTCTCACCCGTGCAGGTGAAGGCACAAAAGTCGTGTTGACGGGCGACCCTGACCAAATTGATAACCCTTATGTCGATGCCGCTAGCAACGGACTCACTTATGTTGTAGAGCGCTTTAAGAATGAGCCGTTAGCAGGTCACATTTCGTTACTCAAGGGAGAGCGATCAGGGTTAGCCGATCGCGCCGCTGCCCTTCTCTAAAAATCTTACAGTCCTGTCACGAAGTTCTTAAACAGCGAGATATTAGTTAGCAAGAAGTAAGCCAACGCTGCGCCACCTACGCCCCCGATCAAAAAACCGCCTGCATACTCGTTCCAGCCATGCTCTGATTTGAACGCGTCTGGAGGATTAGGAGTCGTGATCGTCGTCGTTGGCTGAGGTGGGTTGGTGCCCGCGTAGAGAGAAATAGCAAGGGTCGAGATAATTAATAGCCCGATCGTCGCCAAAAGCCCCGCCAAGTTGGCAATATCGGTGTCTCTCAGCGGACCTAGTTTGGCAAAGGGTCCCAAGATCCAATAGCCGTGAGCGATGCCCACTTCTAACCCACGACGGAGAGGAGACAACCCCGATCGATAGGCAGGAAGACTATTAATATAGGCTTTGACCAAGGGCGAAGAATTAATCGGAGTCGCTAAATTGCCGTTTTGAATATCGTAGGCTGCGAAGACAACCTCCTTATTTCGGGGGTCTCTAGGGTCGTTATTCGCTTCTGGGTGTCTAAGGACTTGCATAAAAAGTTTCCTCATATTGAGAGTGATTGGACAATTCTACGAGGATGAAATTCGCACTTCATCGTTCTGAAGATATAGGCCTGATAGCTACTCTGCTCTAGAAATCTCACCCCTAAAGTAGAGACGACTTGTAAATTAGGTTACATCTTAATCATGAGATCGATGAGACACTATCGAGATCGAAATTCAGCCTCTTTATCAACATTTAAGATTCCTTGCAGATTAGGAACGATCGCTATGATTCCCTTTACTCTATGGAAAGATTTTATGAGTCTATAACTGTTTCATAGCGTATTTAGGGCTTGCAATGGATATGAACCTGCCACCTGTTTATCTGCGTTCCTTGTTTTTGACCAGCCTGGTTAGCTTTCTCACCCCTCTCTTATTGGTGGGTAGCGCGATCGCAGGGCTGATATTAGTGGGTGTCATCCCAGGGCTTGATGGGTTCAGTCAATGGTCGTCGGGGTTGATTTTGTCATTTTTGCAAACGTTTGGTAGTGGCAAAGCGCTAGAAGGGTTGCTTGTGATTGGCGGTGCCTGTGGGATGGTCGGCGCTCTGTTTGACACGTATATCTTTTATCGCTACAGCAGCTTTCGTCGAGATTAGTCCATTTGTTATAAACCTGCCAAAACTCACTATCCTGAGAAGAGTGCTAAGTATGCGCTTTGATGGGTCAGTTAGAGCAGTGGATTATGCAAGAAACGTATCGATTTTTAGCTGTTTTGTGGGTGATCGTCCTAAGTTGGAGCGTAGTTCCTCAAGCCGCACTCGCTCGAACTCAAACCCCAGAGACAGCGCCCGTTCAGTCGATTCAACCTTATTTAGATCGAGTGATCGATCGAGTCACCGAATTCAGACTCGATAACGGCTTAAAGTTTATCGTTTTAGAGCGGCACGAAGCTCCGGTGGTGTCGTTTCTCACCTATGCCAACGTGGGCGGAACAAACGAACCTGACAAAAAAACAGGAGTCGCCCATTTTTTAGAGCATCTCGCGTTTAAAGGCACGACGCGCATCGGGACAGACAATTATCAAGCTGAAAAGCCATTGCTCGATCGCTTAGATCAACTGGCTGAAAAGATTCAGACAACGAGCGATCAGGCGACTCGCACCCGTTTGCAGCAAGAGTTCGATCAAACCGAAGCTGCTGCCGGAAAGTTTGTGAAGCAGAACGAATTTGGTCGCATCGTCGAACAGTCGGGAGGCGTAGGACTGAATGCCAATACCTCTAGCGAAGCGACTCGATATTTCTACAGCTTTCCGTCCAACAAACTAGAACTCTGGATGTCGCTAGAGTCAGAGCGATTTTTAGACCCGGTGTTTCGAGAGTTTTACAAAGAGAAGGCAGTCATCTTAGAAGAGCGACGGCTGCGAACCGAAAACTCTCCGATCGGGCAAATGATCGAGGTTTTCTTAAATGCTGCGTTTCAAGTGCATCCTTATCGTCGTCCGGTAATCGGATTTGACCAAGACATTCGCAACCTGACTCGACCCGATGTGCAGCAATTTTTTGACACCCACTACACGCCCAATAATTTGACGATCGCAGTGGTCGGCGATGTCAATCCCGTTGAAGTGAAGCGTCTAGCTCAAACTTATTTTGGGCGTTATCAAGCCAAAGCCAAACCGCCCGAAGTCACTGCGATCGAGCCACCTCAAACCCAAACTAGAGAAGTCACTCTCAAGCTCAACTCACAGCCCTGGTATCTCGAAGGCTATCACCGCCCTAGTTTGAGCCATCCCGATAGCGTGGTTTATGAAGCGATCGCTAGTCTTCTCAGCGATGGGCGAACGTCTCGTCTCTATAAATCCCTTGTCGAAGAGAAGCGAGTCGCCTTGACCGCTCAAGGCTTTAACGGCTTTCCGGGAGACAAATATCCGACGTTAATCATGTTTTATGCGCTGACGGCTCCCGGAAAATCGGTGGATGATGTCGCGACGGAATTGCGATCGCAGATTGAACGCCTCAAAACTGAGCCAGTTTCTGCCCAAGAATTAGATCGCGTTAAAACCCAAGCTCGCGCCGGACTGCTGCGATCTCTTGACTCAAATTCTGGTATGGCAGAATCGCTTTTAGAATACGAAGTCAAAACCGGAAGCTGGCGCAATTTGTTTAAGCAAGTCGATGCCATTGCTGCCATCACGCCTGCCGATATTCAGCGAGTTTCTCAAGCCACCTTTACAAGTCAAAATCGCACGATCGGACGCATACTTCCCCAAGGAAACTAAGCCCTATCTATTCAAAGATATTTTTTATGAAAACGACCGATCATAAACAACGAATCGCCAGAATTATTACTCTCGTATTCACATTTATTGTGGTGCCGCTCGTCATATTGTTGTTGACGCTCGTGCTTCCGGCTTCAGCAGACATCGCTAAACACTACACCGACTTAAAATTAGCGCCCGCCCCCGAAATCAAAGTTCCTGACTACAGCCGTTTTGAGCTTAAAAATGGCATGGTCGTCTACTTGATGGAGGATCATGAGTTGCCTTTGGTCAGTGGCACCGCTTTGATTCGGACGGGAGATCGCTTTGAGCCGAGTGGCAAAGTCGGGTTAGCAGGCTTAACCGGAGCGGTGATGAGATCGGGCGGCACTCAAACCCACTCCCCAAATGAATTAAACCAAATTCTAGAGCAACGAGCCGCCTCGATCGAGACGGGCATCGGCAGCACGGCGGGGAGTGCCAGCTTCAACGCGCTCAGCGAAGATTTATCTGAAGTGTTTAACTTATTTGCAGAAGTCGTTCAGCAACCTGCATTTGCGCCTGAGAAATTTAATCTGGCAAAACTGCAAACTCAAGGGGGCATTGCTCGACGAAATGACGATCCCAATGGCATCACAGGGCGAGAGTTTGAAAAGCTGCTTTATGGTGACAAAAGCCCTTACGCGCGAGTGGTGGAATATGCCACGATCGAGTCTATTTCGCGCAACGATTTAATCGAGTTTTATCAGCAATATTTTCGTCCAAGCAATCTGCTGTTAGGGATCGTGGGAGATTTTGACAGCAAGACAATGCGATCGCAAATCGAGTCTAAATTTGGTGCGTGGAATCCGACCCTGCAAACGCCAAAATCTGACTTGCCCACCGTTGCCCAAGCGAACCAAAGCGGAATTTTCTTCGTTGATCAGCCGCTGTTGACGCAGAGTTATATTCAAATGGGTCATCTTGGCGGACGGTTGAATAGCCCTGACTATCCCGCGTTATCGGTGATGAATGCCGTGTTGAGCGGGTTTGGCGGACGGCTGTTTAATGAGGTGCGATCGCGTCAGGGTCTCGCCTACTCTGTGTATGCAAGCTGGAGTCCGCAGTATGATTTTCCGGGGGTGTTTGTCGCCGGAGGGCAGACCCGATCGGATGCCACCGTTCCCTTTATCAAATCGGTGTTGGGCGAGTTAGAAAAAGTTAGGACTCAGCCTATAGCAACGAGCGAACTCGCCTTTGCAAAAGATTCAGTGCTAAATTCGTTTATCTTCAACTTTCAAGATCCTAGTCAGACGCTTTCACGACTCTTGAGATATGAATATTTTGGCTATCCCAAAGACTTTATTTTTCAATATCGCAAAGCGATCGAAGCGACCTCGATCGCTGACATTCAACGAGTTGCCAAAACCTATCTTCAACCCAGCAAAATTGTGACTCTCGTGGTTGGCAATCAAAAAGAAATTCAGCCGACTCTTGCAAGTTTGGGACAAAAAGTTACAGCGATCGAGATTACAATCCCGCAACCCAAACGACTTTAAACGAGACATCAGACACTGCTCATCGCCGCAGATTTCTGGACTGCATAGTGTTCGTTAACCGCGTTGATCGTTGAGGCGAACACTCGATCGGTCTGATGAGGCACTACTAAGGTTGGGCAGGAAGCATTGTGGATTACATAATGACCCGCATCATTGAGCAGGTCTTCTGCTTCAGCAGGCAGTTCGGGCTGTCCCAGAATGATCAAATCGGCTCCCCATAAATTTGCGATCTCGCAGATTTTTTTCCCTACATGACCGAGCGGTTGAGCGATGTCAGCCATTAAACCTACGTTATTTACTACCTGAGAGAGCGATCGCAGTTCTTCTAAATCACTGACCTGATAACTCCTCCATTCTTCTGAGTGAGTTTCATCATTATGAATCTGATTAGATAAGACGTTTAACAGCAGCAGGCGAGAGTGATTTATTTTTGCCCAAGCGATCGCTGTCGCGAACACAGGCTGCGGGTTTTTAGCGTTATCGAGAGCAATCAAAATTCTATCTAGCATGGCATTCCTCATTGATGAATATAGCACTACAAAATTGCATTCGTATCTTGTGCTGCGGTCGAGGTAATAAGGGGCTTAAGCCCCTTGTTCGTAAAGTATCTGCGTAGGGCAACAGGTTCCCTTTAGATGTCCTCTTAACGGACGATCGCAGCTTCAGACTGCGGTTGATGGTCTGATTGAGACGCTTTCATCAATCCCTGAACGGTTAACACTGAGCAAGGTGCATGGTGCAATACATAGTTGCTGACACTGCCGACAAAAAATTCACTTAGCCCAGAGCGACCTTGACGACCGACGATGATCAAACTTGCGCCCCAAGTGTGAGCAGTCTCGCAAATCGTGCGACCTGGATCACCAAAATTCTGGCTAAATTCTGCCGCAACTCCGGCTGCGATCGCGGTTTGACTGAGCGATCGTAGCGACTCCAAGGCTTCTCGCTCAAACTCTTGCCACTGATTTGCATGAATTTGCACCGTCTCACGCTGTAGCCCTGGATAGATTCCATCGATCGCAGGATAGACTGAGCCTGGATATTCTCCATCAAACGGAGACAGCACATGCAGCAACATCACAGAGGCTTGAGTAGCTTTTGCTAGGGCAATGGCTTCGGCAAAGACTTGCTGACTGCTATCAGAGCGATCAAGTGCAACTAAGATCTTTTGAAACATAAGGTTTCTAGCCTCCGTTAGCGAAAAATTTTTATCCCTAGTTCTAGCTATAGGGAAACAATTTGAGGAACTTGTGAGGATAAGAGACAAAGAGCATGAGCCGGGGAAGTCTACCTGAGCAAAGTGGAAATGATCTATCTTACGCATGAGGCAGATGCTGAGGGAAACTGAAATGATCGAATCATAACAAGTAGATTAATCCCGGCATCGACTTATGAATTTTTCACCCTCTATTACCTCCACCGATCGCATCCTTGTGGTTGATGATGTTGCTGATAACTCTTTTTTGCTACAAATGCTTTTAGAAGATGAAGGCTACCAGGTTGAAGTGGCTGATAGCGGCGCGGCTGCACTCGCCAAAATTGAGTCAGCCCCACCTAAATTAGTCTTACTAGATGTAATGATGCCCGGAATGAATGGCTACGAAGTCGCACAGCAGATTCGAGAGAATATTGAACTGCCATTTATCCCGATCGTCATGGTCACAGGTCACGATCAGCTTACGGTTTCTAAGAATGTTCAGGTTGAGGGATTCTTGAGAAAGCCGATCGAGTTCGATGAGCTTTTGGCTCAAGTTCACACCATCCTAAACCACACATAAGGACTGCCTAGCGAGTCTAGGGGTTGACAGTCCTGATCAGTAGATCGTGTGATTTAGATAATGGTTGGTCTGAGACAGATTAGTTTAGAGTTGCTAACAGATAGCGGCTACAGGCTCGTAAAGAGCGATTTCGATTTTGCTCAATGCATCCTCAAAATCGTCGTTCACGATTTGAACATCAAACTCTTTGGCAGCACTTAGCTCTTCTCGTGCATGGATTAAGCGACGAGCGATCGCGTCTTCTGAATCTTGTGCTCGTCCTCGAATGCGATTTTCTAGCTCACTCAATGACGGGGGCAAAATAAACATTCGTAGAGCACTAGGGAACGTTTTGCGAATTTGCCGTGCGCCATCTAGCTCAATTTCTAGAATGACCCACTTGCCATCTTGAATTTTCTCTTCAACCGCTTTCCGAGGAGTGCCATAACAGTTTCCGGCAAACTCTGCCCATTCGAGCAATTCGCCTTGAGCCACCATCCGCTCAAACTGAGGACGGGTCACAAAATAATAATTTTGTCCATCCACCTCGCCTTGACGAGGGGCACGCGTGGTTACCGAAACTGACACGTAAAGGTCAGGATGTCGGTGAACGAGCGATCGTAGCAACGTTCCTTTTCCGACTCCGCTGGGTCCTGTCAATACAATCAATCTGCCCTTGCCCATGTGCCTGCCTCAAATTGATTAGCGCTAAGTGTTCCCAATGTTGCTGATTAAGCGAGTATAGCGTGCAATCATAAAGGGTGGGGGAAAGACGCAGCCTACGAGAAGGTTTTATTTTTGTCGCCCTCTAACCGTCGTCATGAGAATCTCTACTGAGAGTAAATCGATTGGCAACGGTTTCTGGTTGAATTGCTGAGAGAATAACGTGTCCAGAGTCAGCAATAATGACGGCGCGGGTGCGTCTGCCATAGGTGGCATCAATGAGTTTCTTCTCCTCTCTTGCGTCGGTGATGATACGCTTAATGGGGGCAGATTCTGGGCTGACGATCGCCACCACTCGCCCAGCGGACACAATATTACCGAATCCAATGTTGACCAGTTTGATGTCCGTCATAAGAAGCTGACTTCCGCAGAAGGCAATGAATAAGGGATTTGTTTTTCATCGTATCTATAAAAAAAACTCGCAACAAGGTGAAACCTAACCTGAAACAGAGGAAATCCGCTGTTCTAGACTTCTAATCTTTTGAGTATTAGTCCCAACTTTTTCTAAAAATCCCTTGCAACCTGTTGACTTTACAACCCTCACAGCCCTCTGCGGTGAACTTCGCACTACCTGGCTGCCTGCTCGACTTGAGCAGGTCTATCAGCGTGATCGCTTTACGCTCTGTCTGGCACTTCGCACCCTCAATCAACGCAGTTGGCTGACGATTTCTTGGCATCCTCAAGCCGCTCGATTGAGCATCAGCAGCCCGCCACCCCGAACGCCCGACACTTTTACGTTTAGTCAGCAGTTGATCCATCAATTGGGTGGGTTGGCGCTAGTTGCGATCGAGCCTGTCTCACCGTGGGAACGCGCGATCGATTTGCAGTTTTCTCGCCGCCCTGGAGACCCCGCCCTTTGGCATCTCTATGTTGAGATTATGGGCAAATACAGTAATGTGATTTTGGCAAATCGAGACAATTTGATTGTGACAGCGGCGCATCAAGTCAGCGCCACTCAGTCGAGCGTCCGCCCCATTCAAACCGGACAGCCTTACGAGTTGCCGCCTGCGCTCACTGATCCCGCGCCGACGTTGAGCGAGACGCAAGAAAGTTGGCGATCGCGCGTCAGCCTGATCCCCGGTGCGATTCGTCGAAATCTGATCAAAAGCTATCGAGGACTCAGTTCTGCGTTGCTGATATCGATGTTAGATGCCGCAGATATAGAACCCGATCATCTTACCGAAACGTTGACCGACGCGGAGTGGCAGCGTCTCTTCACTTACTGGCAAACCTGGCTCAAGACGTTAGAAAATGATGACTTTCAACCTGGCTGGACAGCAGATGGCTACACCGTCATGGGCTGGAGTCTGACTCAGCGAACCGATACAGTTGAGGAAGTCGTCGATCGCTACTACACCGACCATCTCAACCGTCAAGAATTTAGCCAACTGCGTCACCAAATTCGACAGAAGCTAGACAACGTGTTGAGCAAGCTGCGCGTCAAAGCAGAGACGTTTTCGAGCCGATTGGATCAGTCCGATCGAGCCGATCAATCCAAGCAGCAAGCCGATTTGCTGATGGCGAATCTGCACGAGTGGGAACCGGGGATGAAAGCGATCGACCTACTCGATTTTGAAACTGAGAAGCCTGTGACGATTCCGCTCAATCCCGAAAAAAACGCCGTCCAAAACGCGCAAGCTCTCTATAAGCGCCACCAAAAATTAAGGCGAACCCGTGCCGCAACTGAGCCTTTACTAAACGCGGTGCAGGACGAGATCGATTATTTAGAACAAGTCGAAGCAGCGATCGAGCAGTTTAGCGACTATCAAACTTCAGACGATTTAGAAGCCCTCGAAGAAATCAAAGATGAACTGATTCAGCAGGGCTACATGGAAGGATCAGATTATCGCAAAGAGGTCAGCAAAGACGATTTGGCGAGTCATCCCTACCGATTCAAAACTCCGGGAGGATTTGACCTCCTTGTCGGACGCAACAATCGTCAAAACGATCACCTAACGTTCAGACAGGCGAATGATTATGACCTCTGGTTTCACACCCAAGAGATTCCGGGGAGCCACGTTTTGCTGCGTCTAGAGCCTGGAGCCGTCGCCGACGACGCTGATTTGCAATTTGTAGCTGACATGGCGGCTTACTATAGCCGATCGCGCCAGAGCGAACAGGTTCCCGTTGTTTACACAGAACCGCGTCACGTCTATAAACCCAAAGGAGCCAAACCTGGCATCGCAATTTATAAACAAGAACGCATCATTTGGGGACAGCCCCAGCGCGCCAGTCGCTACCTTGCCCAACCCGTCCCCAACTCCACCCCATAGAGACACCTCGGTGGAACGCCTCCGCACGGTTTTGCGGTGGCGAATCCCATTTCATTCATCCACCATCGGAAATAGGTAGGTCAGGAATCGATGAAGTTTCGTGACAAAAGGTTTGTGTATATTGTTACAATATCGAACGATCAGGGCTTAATGACCCTGTAGACCCGCTGCATGTTTGGGAACGCGCAGTTTGGTTTTCTCCACCGTAAAACAACAGGTTGATTCATAGCCAGCTTCTGATGAGGCTGGCTCTTTTTAGGTCGTAAGCTTTTCTGGCAATACAGCGCTTAAAGTTTGTGTGATTTGAACCATTCGAGATCGCCCCTTGATATGATGCAAGCCTTAAGCCCGATCGCCCCTCCTAACTGTGACCCGCAACTACGCCCTTGTTCATGAATGGTTAACGCCCAAAGCTACAGGCGGGTCAGAGCTAGTGGTGCAAGAAATCCTCAAGCACATCGATGCAGATCTCTACGCGCTAATCGATTTTGAGTCGGTGAATCCCAGTAGCTATCTTTATCAGCGCTCGATCGGAACCACGTTTCTTCAGCACTTCCCCTTTGCTCGCAGCGGAGTGCAGAAATATTTACCCTTGTTGCCGTTGGCGGTCGAGCAGCTTGACCTCCGCGCCTATGACGTGATTTTGTCGTCGTCTCATGCGGTCGCTAAAGGCGTTCTCACTGCTCCTCATCAGCTTCACGTCTGCTATTGTCACGCCCCCATGCGCTATGCCTGGGATTTGACGTTTGACTATCTCGACAGCAGTAAGCTGGGTCATGGTGTGCCGGGAATCTTAACCCGCTACTTGCTCCATCGGCTGCGGCAGTGGGATGTGCTGTCTGCCAATCGAGTCGATTATTTTATTGCCAATTCTAAAAACACTGCTCGACGAATTTGGCGATATTATCGCCGTCCCGCAGAGGTGATTTACCCACCCGTCGCGGTCGATCGCTTTCCCTTTGAATCGAAGAAACAAGATTTTTATGTCACCGTCTCTCGATTAGTCAGCTACAAAAAAATTTCTCTAATTGTCCGGGCGTTTAATCAACTAGGGTTGCCCCTCGTCGTGATTGGCAGTGGACCTGAATTGTCACAAATTCAGCAAATTGCAAAGCCTAATGTGCGGGTCTTAGGATGGCAACCTGATGAGGTGGTCGAACACTATATGTCACAAGCAAAAGCTTTTGTTTACGCTGCCTACGAAGATTTTGGCATCGCTCCTGTTGAGGCTCAAGCGTGTGGAACTCCCGTCATCGCCTATGGAGCAGGCGGCACGTTAGAAACGGTGCGAGATCTGCGACAGCACGATCGTCCAGGAACCGGGATTTTGTTTCCGCATCAAACCGAGGACGCGATCGTCGAAGCGGTGAACGTTTTCGAGCAGCATCAAAAAAGCGTTGAGCCTGAGATTCTGCGTGACCATGCACTCTTGTTCCACCCTACGGTCTTTCAACAGCGCTACTTGTCGTTCATTGAGCACGCTTATCAAGAGTTTCAGATTAGGAATTCTTAATCATTTTTTATGATTTGCAGGTCGATTTAGGAAAAATTGCTCATTTCCTCAGGAGCAAAAGCGTTGCATAAGCGGTCTATGGCTTTATGATCATGACTGTGTGTGGTGTGGAATTGTAGAGGAGTAAGATGACTGCCGAAAGCCAACTCATCTCCGGTAAGTTGATTCGGACATTCGTGAAGCGGGGAATGCGATCGTTTATCCTTGACGCGGTAGACAAGAAAGTCTTTAAACGACTGTTCGATATCGTTTTTTCGCTCGCGGTTTTGATTTTCTTTTCCCCGGTTTATCTGCTGATCGCTTTACTGATTGCTTTCAGTTCGTCGGGTCCCATCTTCTATGTGCAGGAACGGGTCGGGAAAGACTACAAGCGCTTTGACTGCATTAAATTTAGAACGATGGTCGTCAATGCTGACGAACTATTGATGGAGATGATCGAAACGTCTCCTCAATTACGGCAAGAATTTGAGGATAACTTTAAGCTCAAATATGACCCGCGAATTACCTGGATTGGTCGTTTTTTGAGAGTCACGAGCCTGGATGAATTTCCCCAGTTTTGGAACGTCTTGATGGGAGACATGAGTGTGGTAGGTCCTCGTCCGCTCGTCGTTGAAGAATTGCCTCGATATGGCTCTCACATCGATCGAGTCTTAACAATCCGTCCTGGGATCACCGGGTTATGGCAAGTGTCTGGTCGCAATGACATTCCTTACCCGCAGCGAGTTCGGATGGATCTTTACTATGCGAACGCCAGAAACTTTTGGATGGACTTGTGGATTGTCATAAAAACGATCGGAGTAGTTGTCTTTCCTAAAAATAACGGAGCCTACTAACGCTTGATTATTCAAACGTAATAAAACCTTCAGTGCCTTTGATTGCAGCATTTGGGGGGTTTATTTTTGGGCGATCTTGGCGAACTCAGCGCGTCGATCGACGGCAGGTTGTCCATCCCGCAGGATTGGTCGCATTCAAAAAACAATTAGGTATCACGTCCGGATCACTTACTGAGGTGACGTATCTTTTATCAGTGCGTCCCCTGCTTATTCTCAGGGGTCGGCTATAACCATCCAAATAGGGTCAGTGCTTGATTTAGCAAAGGTCTTGCAATAGGTGAAGTGTTGATTGACCCTCTAAGGGTGGGATTACTGGGGGTGCGGTTTGAGCCTCGATCGAAGTTATATTTGAGCGAACGCAGATCGAGGATGACATCTAGTTAGCGTTTTCACGGCAGTTTTATAACGAGGACACTCAAGAATGACGCAGCGTAAGCGAGCACTATTAACAGGCATCACAGGTCAAGACGGCTCTTATTTAAGTGAACTGCTGTTAGAGCAGGGCTACGAAGTGCATGGCATCATTCGCCGCACCTCGACCTTTAATACCGATCGCATCGATCACATTTACGAAGATCCTCACGTTGAGGGCGCGCAGTTATTCCTTCACTATGGTGATCTGACCGATGGCACCACATTACGGCGCATCTTAGAAGACGTTAAGCCTGTCGAAATCTACAATTTAGGTGCCCAATCTCACGTTCGCGTTAGCTTTGACTCTCCTGAATACACAGCAGATTCGGTTGGAATGGGAACGCTGCGTCTGCTAGAGGCAATTCGCGACTATCAGCACCGCACAGGCATTGAAGTTCGCTTTTATCAAGCGGGTTCGTCAGAAATGTTTGGTAAAGTGCAAGAAGTTCCCCAAGTCGAAACGACTCCGTTTTATCCTCGCAGTCCTTACGCGTGTGCCAAGGTTTATGCTCACTGGCAAACAATAAACTACCGCGAGTCTTATGACCTGTTTGCCTGCAATGGGATCTTGTTTAATCATGAATCTCCTCGACGGGGTGAGACGTTTGTGACGCGCAAAATCACACGGGCAGTTGCTCGCATCGTTGCCGGAAAGCAAAAGAAACTCTTCCTGGGTAATTTGGATTCTAAGCGTGATTGGGGCTATGCCAAAGATTACGTTCGAGCCATG
>JBBQYE010000055.1:0-14220 GCA_038208945.1 Leptolyngbyales cyanobacterium
CTTCTTTCAGGCTGATCCCCATCCCGGCAATATGGCGGTGACGCTCGACGGACGGCTGATTTTCTATGACTTTGGCATGATGGCTGAAGTGATGCCAATCAACCGCGATCAGATGGTGAAAACCTTCTTCGCAGTCTTGAAGAAAGACACCGACGAAGTAATTCACACTCTGACCGATATGGGCTTAATTGAGCCGATGTCAGACATGACTCCTGTGCGGCGAGTGCTAGGGTTTTTAATCGATCGCTTCACCGACAAACCTGTCGAACTTCAGGCGTTTAATAACTTGCGGAATGAGCTGTATACGCTGTTTGAGAAGCAGCCTTTTCGACTGCCTGCCAAGATGACCTTTATTATCAAAGCGTTGACGACTTTAGATGGAGTGGCGCGCGATTTAGACCCACAATATAGCTTGCTGATTGCCGCAAAACCGTTTGTGAAAAGTCTAGTGATAACGGCACCCAAACATCACGGCAGTGGCTTGGGTGAGTTGGCGCGTCAGGCTCAGAGTTTTCTGACTTATCAAATTCGCAAACCCAACTCGGCAGAACTGGCGATTCAGCGACTCGAAGAGCGGATAGAACAAGGAGAGTTGCAGATTCGAGTCCAATCCGAGAGCGATCGCCACATTAAGACCCTACACTTAGCGGTGAAGTCCTTAATCTACGCTTGCCTGACGGGGTTCTCAGGCTTGTCAGGGGTAGTGTTACTCGTGGGCGCTTATCCAGGAGGCGCGATCGCGAGTTTTGTAATTGCTGGCGTGTTTGGCACGTTTCTAATCAAATCACTGATTCGGCTTGCATTAAGAGAACGGCTTGAGTCCCTTCGCAACGCACCGTAAAATCGCTTCGTAGATTAATTTGTCACCCATAAAATCCGTCTAGGGTGTAGAAAGGATCAAGGATGTTGTTTGCCTCCGACTATAGTAAGGCAGACTGCACCTTCTAACCTTTCTGCATACGGCGCTATGGTTTCCACGGTTTTCTCGAAAGATTTTCGGCGTTATTGGCTATTGGCTTTGGCGGCAGTTGGAGTGGCGCTCGTTCTCAGTGCTTGCAACCCTCAACTCTATCGAACGTCCGCCGCACAAGTGCCCCAACTCGTTGATTTTACTCTCAGCGACCCTAAAAGCTTTAACTACGCGCTGATTAATGAAGATCCCAACGTTGCCTCGCTGATGTATGAGGGACTGATCACCGAAAATGGATTGACGGGAGCCGTCGAGCCAGCCCTAGCAGAATCGTGGAAGATCTCAGACGACAAAAAACGCATTGAGTTTACGCTGCGTCTGGGGTTGAAGTGGTCAGATGGTCAACCGCTGACAGTGGATGATGTGCTCTTCACCTATCAAGATATTTTTCTCAATCCTGGCATTCCGACTGACATTCAAGATGTGTTGCGAATTGGCAAAAGTCGCGTGTTTCCTAGCGTGCGAAAAGTGGACGATCGGCGCGTCGAATTCATTACGCCAGAACCGTTTGCCCCGTTTTTAAGAACCTTGGGACTGGCAATTCTACCTAAACACATTCTGCAAGAAGCAGTCAAAACTAAAGGCAGCGACGGCAATCCCCTTTTTCTCTCGACCTGGGGCACCGGGACTGACCCAAAAAAGATTATTTGCAACGGTCCTTATATGCTTGATGGCTATGCGACGAGTCAGCGAGTCATCTTCCGACGCAATCCACACTATTGGCGCAAAGACGCTCAGGGAAAGGCTCAACCCTACATTGAGCGCATTGTCTGGAGTATCGTTGAAAATCAAAACACCGCCTTGCTGCAATTTCGATCGGGCGGACAAGATATCTCAGAGCCGATTCGACCCGAAGACTTCACGCTGTTGAAGCAGGAAGAAAAGCGCGGCAAATTTAAGATGTATATCGGAGGTCCGCGACCTGTCACAACGTTTATGGCGTTTAACCTCAACCAGGGCAGTCGCAAAGGCAAGCCGCTCGTTGACCCGATTAAATCGAAGTGGTTTAACAACGTCAAGTTTAGACAAGCTGTGGCGTATGCGGTCGATCGCGACCAGATGAACAACAATATCTATCGCGGGTTAGGCGCGTTGGTCGAATCGATCATCATGGAGCAAAGCCCTTATTATCAGCCGCCTGCACCCGAAAAGGCTTACCGATTTGACCCTAAGAAATCGAAACAACTGCTGACCGAAGCAGGCTTTAAATATGATGCAAAAGGGCAGTTATCAGACGCAGACGGGCATCGAGTGCGCTTTAACTTAATCACCAACGCGGGAAACACGGTGAGAGAAGCCTCGATCGCCCAGATCAAACAAGACTTAGCCAGAATCGGGATGCAGGTTGATTTGAACCCGATTAACTTCAATACAATGATCGATAAGCTCGACAACACTCTCGATTGGGATGCTTATTTGATCGCGATGGGCAACTCACGAGAGCCAAATTCGGGGTCTAACATTTGGTCGCCCATTGGCTCATCCCACAATTTTAATCAGCCGTCGCTACCTAGCAAGCCGATCGAAAATCGAGTCGTGGCAGATTGGGAAGCAGAAATCGGTCGCCTCTACATTGAGGGCGCACAGGAGCTTGACGAGACCAAACGTAAGGCGATTTATGGCAAAATCCAGCAGCTTGCTCATGAAAACTTGCCTTGGATCACGTTGATGAATGCGCGGGTTATGGCGGTGGTGCGCGATCGGGTGGAGGGCGTAAACTATCCTGAGTTAGGCGGTGCCTTATGGAATATTCAAGACCTCAGAGTGGTCGATTAAAACAGAATGCTTCTTTGGATTACAGTTCTCTCACAAATTTGGCGTGGGTTTATTAGACCTTTTGCAAGAAGTTTGTTGGTTTGGGACTGGCGATTGGGCTGCGATCCACATCCCGATCATGCTTTGTTCCGCATTTTTGGCATGGGCTACAGCCCCGTCGTTATCCACCCTGACCGCGTGGCAGAAGGGGAATTTCACTAAATTCGTTTAATCGACTCCTCGATCAATTCGATAAAGTACGCCCATATCAGCCGCGACGGAATCATTGTTGGTAAAGTAAGAAGGTTCTCAGATGATTATATTCTTTCTTAACATCAAAATCGCTTCTTGAATCATAAAGATCTAGGGGTGCTGATTTTAAGAGAGAGTATCAAACTCACTAACCTCCTAAAGAGGTAAGCTTCTTCACAATTCTGCCTTTAGAATCCACTTACTTATCAACGTGCATTCTGTGTGATTGCCATCTACCCCGGAAGCTTCGACCCGATTACCTTCGGACACCTCGACATTATTAAGCGAGGCAGTCACTTGTTCGATCGAGTGATCGTGGCAGTGCTTCGCAATCCAAATAAAACCCCTCTGTTCACCATTCAAGAGCGAATGCACCAAATTCGTCAGGCGACCCAACTGCTTGCCAATATAGAAGTTGATAGCTTTGAAGGGCTGACCGTGACCTATGCAAAACTTCGGGGTGCCAACGCTCTGCTGCGAGGGTTACGCGCTATCTCTGACTTTGAAATGGAGTTGCAGATGGCACACATCAACAAAACGCTGTTTGATCAGATTGAGACCGTTTTTCTGACTACCTCAAATGAATATAGTTTTTTGAGCAGCAGTGTCGTCAAAGAAGTCGCCAAATTTGGCGGTGCGATCGATCATCTTGTCCCTCACCACGTCGCTTTAGATATTTACAAATGCTACGCCAAGACTCATCCGCCAGCATTAGCCCCGACGGTCTCCACGCTAATGGAGCCGCCTCTGATCGAGCCGCCTACCGAGACGAGGCGCGAGTAGGCGCACCCGATATTCAACAAGAACTCAATCGGATTGAGGAGATGATTCTCGACAGTCCGCGTGCGCTTTGGAGCCGCCGCCGCACGATGATCGATGAGGAGCAATTTCTCGATCAGCTCGATTTGGTGCGATTGAGCTTGCCAGAAGCCTTCCACGAAGCAGAAGAAATCGTGCGGCAAAAAGATGAAATCTTAATGCAGGCAGAGCAATATGCCCAAGACTTGATCGAGGAGGCTGAACGTCGCGCCGCTCAAATCACCAACGAAACGGGGATCATTCGCCAAGCCGAACTGGAGGCACAGCAGATTCGCGCTCAGTTGCAGCAAGAGTGTGAAGCCGTTCAAGAACAGACGATCGCTGAACTCGAACGAACGCGCCGCCAAGCACAACAAGACCTCGAAGAGATGCGACGGTTAGCGATCGAGGAGTGTGAAGACATTCAAAATGGGGCAGATGGCTATGCCGATCGAGTGCTTCGAGACATGGAGGCACAGATGGCAGAAATGCTGCGCATCGTTCGCAATGGTCGCCAACAACTGCAAATTAACCAGCCCGACACTCAGGCGGCTCGTGCTAAGGAAAGTGCCGTTCGAGCCAACCAAGCGGGTAAGGGGGGAGAGCGCAAGAGTTAGCCAAATGCTTGATCCAAACGCTTAAACCGTAGCAGGATTTGGCTTCACCTGCTCAATCTCCTGATCAGCACGTTGGCAACTTGAATGGATGAGGCACCAGTTTTGGATCATTCGACCGTTGCAGCATCGCCATCTAGAGGGCACGACAAGCCTCTCGATAATTGCCCTGATGCTGCTGTAATCATCCGCAGCCATTGAGTGCCTCTCAACGTCAAGAAGTCTCCATCAAGACGATCGCGTCATCTAAACGGCGCTCACCTAAGAAGACTTTTCGTTATGTTCTTACTTCAAGAAACTGCTAACCAGCCACAGAATCACAAACGTCACCAGGCTAACAAAGACCTCTGCCCCCACCTGAATCGGGAGATAGACCTTCAGAATGCTTTCTAGCGCTGCGCCGATCGCAAAACCCAGCAGCAACCCACCCAGACCCAGCAGCACCGCTTTCCCTAATTTTCGCTCTTTCCGATAGAGGAAGTAGAGCGTTGAACCGACGCTGACCGCCATCGCTAGTTGCAGCACGGCATCGGTCGGAGACAGCACCACCAACCCACCTAAAAGAAATTGAACTCCCGCAGGCAAGGCAATATCGACCTTGCTCGGCGTATCGACCAGATTGGTCAACCACGCAGGAGAATTTTTAGGCAGGGTAGGAAGCGCCGAGGGAGCCGCCTGAGCTAACTTCTCAGGGAACCGAATCCGATCGGGAACGGGAATCTTCCCTTCCTGACGCATTTTGAGCCGTTCCATCAACACCGCATCATAGGCGGCTTCTATCTCCAGCCGCTGCTTTTCATCGCCAGCAAACTCTTCTAGCAGCTTGCTGCGGGCACTTTGAATCTCCTCAAAGGTTGCCCCTTCAGGGACTCCAAGCTTTTCGTAGGGATTTCGATCGCTCATCATGCCATTACTCCACCTTCTCTCCAAGGTAACTTAGCGCGACGCGGGTCACAAGCTTTTTTGAGGAAACGTAGCTTACCAAGCTATTCTAGTCAAAACCTGAGGCATACTAATGCTGATGGCAAAATTATCTCGTGTAGTTACAGATGTAGGTATGATTCTATCTATCTCTGCAAATTGCCCTTAATTTCCACCACTACCCTCTCCCAACGCAAGGTTATGGTCATGGCTCCAGCCAAGATTCTCGGAGTAGACGATGACCCGGCAATCCGGAAGTTGATCCATCGCTATCTCACTCAGCAAACCTATCAAATGGAGTCTGCTGAAGACGGCAAGACTGCGCTGACGATGTTTGAGCAGTTCAACCCTGACTTGGTGATTTTAGATGTAAACCTGCCTGATGCCAACGGCTATAATCTCTGTCAAGAAATGCAGAGTCGCACCGGGGTGTTTGTGCTGATGTTGACCAGCCGCACTGATGAAGCGGACAAGATTCGTGGGTTTAGTCAAGGTGCTGATGACTACATCACAAAGCCGTTTAGTCTAGGAGAGTTGGGCGTTCGAGTGGGCGCAATTCTCAAACGTCAGAGAATCGTGACACCTGCCGAGCAACAGTGCCTCGTCTTTGACAAACTGGCGATCGATCCGGTGCGGCGTGAAGTTAAGCTCAACGAAGACTTTGTGCCTCTAACTGCCCTAGAGTTTGATTTACTTCACTTTTTGGCAGGTCACCCCGGTCGAGTGTGGCGACGGGCAGAGTTGATTCAAGAAGTCTGGGATTATGAGTACGTGGGAGATCAGCGGGTAGTTGATGTCCACATTGGTCAGATTCGTAAGAAGATTGAGATTGATACAAGTCAGCCTGCGCTAATTCAGACCGTCCGTGGGGTTGGCTATAAGTTTGAGTCACCGCCTGCTGCCAGTTAAGATCGCAGCAGGTTTGTAGAGACGCTTCATGGAACGTTTCTACAAATGGCAGTTTTCTTTAGCAAGTAATGAATCTTAGCCAAAGCTGGATTACTGCTTTTCGGTTTCCCTTTAATTGGTTTCCCCAGCGAGTGGGGATGACCGTCAGCCCTACAACCAACCGACTCTTGCAGGCAGAGAGTTTCCAGTTTACGGGATGTAATGGAAGCCGTTCTCAAGCAAGCAGCGTCCTAATCAAGTTGAGTATAGCCATATCAGCTTGAATACTTTTTGAGCAGTTCCCGAAAAAAGGCAAATAGCCATTTACGAGGGACTGTAAAATAAAAACCTGAGAAAAAAGCTTGAAAGGGCTATCTGCAGGCTATTCCAGGCTTCCTATAGGCTTGACCCTAAGCCTTTAAACTAGACAAATAGCTCCTTGATGGACACTATAGTCCATCGTTTATGGTTTAGCAGTTTACAGGACCAATCCAACCTTCTGTGATTTTTCTCTCACGATCGCTGGAGGCTTCCTGTTGCAAATTTTCAGTCAGACCGGGCAAAATCTTTTTTAGATTGCCGTTTAGAATAGGGAATCTTAGACCAGTATCAACTTTAAAAATAACCAAAATGGACGTTATCGCAGAACTCGAAAAGAAGACGCAAGCTTTAATTGCAAGTGGAATGTCAGAATTAAAAGAGATTGAAGCTCAACAGCAACGGCAAACCCAAATTGCAGAGATTGCTGAAGAGATTCGTCAGCGGCTTGTGCCTCTGGTAGAAAAGGTTGAAACCTTAATCGGGCAGTTTGCTCAACAAGCGGTCGGCAATAGCCTTACCCTGAAGCAGCTAGAGCAACAAAAAGAGACGCTAGAATCGCAGATTCAGCTAGCAGAAGTGCTTGCCGAAGCAAAGATTGATGAAAAACTGCTGCAAGAAGAAGAGAGGCTTTTGGCAAAACAAGACGCTGAATCCTTGAGAGAATGGAGACTGCGAGTCAAAGAGGAATTAATTGAGCTGATTGAGGAGCAAGACGACTTCTATAGAGCCACAGATGTCGCGATCGCTGTGAAAGGATACGCTGATGATCTTAAAGAAACTGGAGCATTGGAGGAAGTCGTCAATCGACTGGTTGAGCAGATTAACCGCTACGATCGCAAAGCCAGTGAAACCGGGTCGCCCGCTGCAAAATTTAGGGGCAGTTACGAAAATACGCTCAATTTCATTGTCGATGTGGCTCACCGAAACCGACAGGCAGCCATCGATCCGCCTAGAAACGAGTTTACATCTCGCCAAGTAAAACCTTCTAGTAGAACGACTGCCTGTGAAGGACTGGGTGGAAAAGTAGTGATTGTGGGCGGTCACGATCGACTAGAAACGGCAGTTCGAAATCGGCTCCGTCAATCAGAAGTCGAGTTGGTTTGGGCAACTTCTCAAACAGGACCGGGTATTTGGGCACAGGTCGAAGCGCAACTTCCTGGCGCAGATCTCATCATCGTCTTAACAGGCTATGCTTCGCACAAGCTGACAGAGAAAATATTGGGTGGAAAAGGCGGGAGGACCCCTACTTATCTGACTACCACTGGCATGACTCGTTTGGTGGAAGCGATCGAGGTGGGTTTAAAGTCTCAGCAGCTTTCTCAACAGCTTGGGAAATCGAGAAGTGCTTAAAACCTGAGATGATGCGATTTTGGGCGCTTTAGAATGTCGGATCGTGGACTGCTTTGGCATCGGTGATAGAGATTATATCGGCAAAAGCAAATCACGATCGCGATTTGTACGCCTGTTGAGCAAGAGTATCAGAGAGGCTTATTTCGAGACAGCGACCCTTGCAGTATCTGCAAAGCAGCGCGATTACTTCCCCTAACGCTTCCAGACTTGCGGGTAACAGTAGAACAGGTTCACTCAACAGACCTCCTGCACAAACACTTCGCCCTCACCCTAGCCCTCTCCCAAAAGGGGAGGGAACAAGAGGCTCTAGCTGTCTTCTCCCTGAAGAGAAAGGTTGGCGAGGGCTTCGCCCCACTTCGTGAGGAGGGCTGTCCAGATCCACGCAGGAGGTCTAATCCCGTTCTAAAGTCTGAATAAGGGGACAAGATACTGATTTTTCTCCTGACCAGTCGGTCAAGACATGATCACTCTGATAATGTCGAGGAGTCTGCATCAGTAAATGCCAAGCCTGCTCTCCGTTGACTAAATTAAAGCGCTCAGGATAATGAGTTTTTAGCAACTCTTGAAGCACTGGATAATAGTCAGAATTCATCGCAGGAAAGATGTGATGCTCGGTGTGGTAAGAAAAGTTTAGATGCAGCAGGTCAAATAGCTTAGGGACTCGAAGAGAAACACTATTAATTAACGGATCATTAACGTCAGTCATTTCACAAAGCATATGATTTGTGAAAATATAAAACATCGCCATCGCATATCCAATCGCGATCGGAAGAAAGTAGCCAAGCACAAGTTGAATAGGGCTAAATCTCAAATAGGCAACCACACTAAGATGAAGTGCAAAAATGACTACAAATTCTCTCGCAATTGCCCAACGTTCTTTAACGCTCACTGCAAAGCTAGCCGGAACATAATCGACCGATCGGTGATTAAACAGCAGCACAGACGTAAGATTGCGAAAGCCATGCACTCCCCAAGCCATCGCCATTCCCAGCATTAACCCCAGAGGATGAACTTCAGAAGAGGAAATAAATTGATTTTGAATCCATTTTCCCCAGGTGTTGGGCTGCTCTTTAAGATAGCTACGATCGGGGTCACTCAACGAATTTGTTTTTGAGTGGTGTTCGCGATTGTAAACTGCCTTCCACAGTGTCGGTTGAAACCCCTACAGCACAGAAAGTTACACCAGAATTACTGGAGCTTTGGTCGGATTTACTCTGCTATGCGTCGTAATTGAATAAAGTCGAGCTTAGACTGGCTCTTTTTTTCAAAGTCAGGGGTAAAGCTAATTTTGAAAAAATAGCTCAGTCCTGAAGCCATAAGCCCTGAAAGCCTTTTGAAACCGTTTCAAGAAATGTCCGGAGTATTGCCTTTATAGACCTCCTGTTAGAATCGACCGACGCTCAAAAGTGGGAGGCATAATTCCCAAGGGACACGCCACTCAGAGATTACGCGCGAACCATGAGATATTGACCATTCCCATTATATTCACCGTCGCTTGTTGCAAAGAAAGTTCCTAGGAGCAAGCAGTAGAAGCGCCACATACGACGGAACTTAGGATAATCCATACCGTAATCTAAGTGCTTAACACTCTCTTGGCTAGCATCAAAGCGCTGCAACCAAGTCATTGCTGTGTAATGATAATTCATGCCGTTGATATACCACCGCTGAACGGTTTTTAGATCCTGATCGCGGCTAGGAATCGCATCATAATTCCAGTAGCGACCGTATGGAAAAATGTATTTATGTGTAAAGCCAGTCGAGAAGTTATTGGGAATACGAACAGTGATGACATGAATAAAGACCTTCCCACCACTTTTTACGAGTGATGCCAATTTTTGAAAGACTTTAGTCAGATTGCCGACATGGCATAAAACGCCGATCGAAAGAATTGTGTCAAATTTTTCGGTAAACTCAGCGTCGTTCAAATTGCCCTCATGCAATATGAACCGACCTGAACTCAAGTAGCTTTCAGGAGCTTGCATTTTATGCCGCATGTAGTTGCATTGCTCACGGCTCAAGTTCAATCCTGTGAAGCGGACATTGGGAAACTTAGACAGAATGTAGTTGGGCACACATCCCCAACCACAGCCAAAATCCAGGATGTTGTCTCCGTCTTGAATATCTAATCGCTCAATGACCTGATCAATCATGTGCTTTTGGGAGGTTTCTAGATCACCAGCGCCGTTTTCCCACAAGCCCATGCTGTATTTGGGATAAATCAACGACCAGTCTCCTAACATCTGATTCAACATGGCTTGGGGTAAGTCATACTGAATTTTCATCAGCTCTTGCGAACCTTCAGCAATGTGGTCAGACTCGTTCAACACCCACTCGTAAGGAGCTAGTAAACCAGGAGCGTACTTAAACAGACTAGGCATAACTGTATGGATCAGCCCTTGAAGTACTGCATCTGGTATTTCCAACCCCTCGATATATGCTTCCGCCAAAGCCATCTCAGCCCCATCGAGAATTCTAGCTGCGGCTCGATTCAATTTGTATGAAATCTGTTGTTTAGGGTCAACCTCTGTCGCGAGGGGGATGTATCTTGCAGGCTCTTGTAGATCAGGTTTCTGTAACTTAGGAGTTGTCATGATACTAAACCTCCAGTTAGCTTTTAGAATACTATTAGGTTACTATAAAGAAAAAATTTTGAGCGTTTCTCAGTACTTGAATCTCTTTAAGATTTAAGACAAAGTTTAGTGTTAAGTTAAGTTCGATTTGGAGTTTTTATGACTTTTCTTGACAAGCGTGTATTAGTGCATCAATCGGAATACGCTAAAAAGCTACGTCCCCTATTGCCACCAGAAGCATTTCTGCCAGATCCCAGCAAAACGATAATTTTAATAATCAATCTGACAATCTTGGTCTTAGGTTGGACGATCGCTGATAAGCTCGATCGCTGGGACGTTCATCTTTTATGGCTTTACTTGCCCTTAGCACTAATTATGGGCAATAGTGTAGCTTTTCTGGCTTTTAGCTGTCATGACCTCATGCATGGCACTGTGGCTCGTAACCGCCGCTTAGTATATGTCCTTAGCCTGCTAGGACAAACGATACTCTGGATGCCTCCTACCTTATGGAAAATTCTGCACAATCGAGTTCATCACACTACAACGAATTCTTTACGTGATCCTGACCGTAATTATTTATACACACAGCCAAATACCTGGGGGAAATGGCTTCAGAATTTATGCTTTCCCTCATGTGAAGTGCATCCCATTGGATTGGCTATAGGTATGGTAACTGCATGGGGATTTTATGCGTTTCGCAATTTGACTTCAGTACTTCTGTTTAATCGTGAAGCAGTTGATTACCTTCCTGCCGCCTTCAAGGTTAAGCCAAAGGAACGGTTATCAATCTCGTGTGAGTTATTGGTAATTTTAGTTTTGCATTTGAGTATCCTGTCCTATCTCAAATTTGATCCCCTAAAGATTGTTTTGAGCTATTTCCTGCCGCTTTGGATTGGCTATAGCATAATGATTTTCTATATTTATACTCAGCACTTGATCTGTCCCATAACAGATATTAACGATCCGCTCATCAATAGTGTTTCGATCAAAATTCCGAAAATCTTTGACCAATTGCATTTAAACTTTTCTTATCATATTGAACACCATATTTTCCCAGGGATAAACTCTGACTATTACCCGATCGTAAGAGAACTGCTTCAAATTCATTATCCTGATCGTATGCACAACATACTAGATGGAGGGGAGGCTTGGCGATTGCTGTTAAAAACGCCCCGTCACTATCAGGATGAAACAACGCTCACAAGCTGGTCAGGCAAAACCTCAGTTCCTTGTCCTTTAGATTCGTAAGTGCTCGAAGAGGATGTCTGAAAAGGGAATTTTCAACGGAAGAATTGGACTTTTAGCTCTCGTGCCTGAATGGAAGAATAGGCGTTTCAGCCTTTAGCTTCGACTTCTCAGACATCCTCTAAACAGCAGCACTGTCACCCTGTTGCCCATGACGATCGCCAGAGGCAAATAAAGCCACAAAAAAACAGGGTTCCACTGATCTAATTTGGCAGCGATCGCCCATCCAAGCATCAAAATCGCCAGATTAATTCCCAAAATCAACAGCTTATTGGGATCGGGGTCAAACGCTTCGGAAGGGAGAAGAGGACGCAAGAATTTTGCATAACTTGCTTGAGGAATGAGCGTTTGATTATCAACAGATTTCATGCGTGAGTCTTAGAATAATAGGTCAAACTTCGATAGTCTAAATAGGAGTTAAAGATTCTATTTAGATCAGAGTGAAGTAGTCACTATTCATGAGTGACTGCTCCACAAACTATTCATAATCTTAACGTCCGAATCCTCAACTTAGAGCGAGACGATCGGTAAATTAAATCAATGCATACTATCGTCAAAAACACTTAATAAAGATGCTGAAGTTTTGACGAAAAATCGGCGTGAATAATGACAAAATAGGTCGTAATCGTTTTGTTAGAGACGACATAATTTAATGCTTGGGCATCCTCAACTGACTCGCAGTTTAAACTCTAAAAATCTTCATCAGTTAGCGTCTCAATCAATAGATCAACCTGTCTTTGGCGTTGAGCCAAAAACGTCTCACACTGTCTCAAATATCTGACAGCCGCCGAAAACTGCTCAAACACATCCGCAAGCTCTAACTCGCCTGACTCAATGCGCGACAAAATTGATTCAACTTGAGCGACGGTGGCTTCATAGTTCCAGTCATGCTGAAACGATCGCTCAGCAGGGCGACTCTCAATCATCGAGTCTTCATCCGCTTCGGTTTGTTTTGACTGACCTGCATCTGAGTCAGGGGAAATATTCATGCAGCGCCCCGGAGTGAAGGTGACCTCTAATATTTATAGTCTCTATTCGTCAAAGTTGGGTGATGCCTCTGAGACTTCGGTGACTTTAACGATCAAGTGTCCTTGCCCTAATTGAATCGACAAATCCTGACCTAGGGCGAGTTCTGATGTCGATCGGGCAATGCTTCCATTCATTTGTCGCACCACAGCATATCCTCGCTGAAGCACGGCTTGAGGATCAAGAGTTGCTAACTTTTCTTGCAGAAGCTGATGATGTTGAGCCGCGTCTTGAAACGGTCGCTGAGTGGATTGAATCAGGCGCTGTCTCAGCCAAGTTACGACCTGGGCTTCTTGTTTGAGTTGCCGACCTAGCTTCAGCCGTTTGAATCGATTGCGCAAATTGTGTAGGCGATCGTGTTCGACTTCTAAATGGTTCATCACAGCAGAATTTAGTGCTCGAACTCGATCCTGATGTTCGGCGTGCAGGTCTGCTCGAGATGGAATTGCTTGCTCGGCGGCAGCGGTTGGCGTATGGGCGCAAACATCCGCTGCGAGATCTGCCAGAGACTCATCGCGCTGGTGTCCAATCCCGGCGATGACCGGAATCGAGCAATTTGCCACGGCTCGAACTGCAAATTCGTCATTAAAACACGCCATATCTTCGATCGCACCGCCGCCGCGTGATATAATTAGTACATCTGCTCTACGATCTCGTTCGACTCGCGCGATCGCTGCCACGATCGATGCCGGAGCCTGCTCTCCCTGCACCAACGCTGGGGAAAACAGCACCTGCAATCCTGGATAGCGACGTTTAAGAGTCCGTTGGATGTCTCCCCAAGCAGCCGCTTGAGGCGATGTCACCACTGCAACGGTCTGAGGATGAGCGGGTAGCGGGCGCTTTCTCTCTGGGTCAAAGAGTCCTTCTTGCTCTAAGCGGTTTCGTAACTGCCGATAGCGTAGAGCCAGCAGTCCTTCTCCTGCCGGGAGTGCTTGCCAGACAATCAACTGGTAACTGCCTCGCTGAGGGTGAAGGCTGATGCGACCTAGTAAAATCAACCGTTCTCCTGGCTCTGGCAGAGTCGCTAGTTGGTCGAGTTGGCTATTCCAGACCACGCAGCTAATGGCGGCTTTGGCATCGGGGTCTTGCAGGGTAAAAAACAACCCACTGCGATATTTCGACGCGCTAGAAACTTCCCCCGTCACCCAAACTTGACGGAGTTGGTCATCTTGCTCAAGCAGCCGTTGAATGTAGGCGGTTAACCCACCTACCGATAAGGCAAAATCCGGCACGATCGAGCTATGCACATTCAACGACATCGCGGGTAACCTGGAGAAAGCATCAAATTATGGACTGATTGGCATCACGATTTCTAACTCTCATGCTACAAGGTTAAACACGAGTAGCCCTGACAGACTCCAGATCTAAACTCTTCCTCTCTACAACTTTTCTATTTTGAGGCGCTAATGGCTAGCAGTAAGACAACCGAAGGTTCCGATAAGCAAAAAGCCCTAACGATGGTGCTCACCCAGATCGAGCGCAACTTTGGGAAAGGCAGCATTATGCGTCT
>JBBQYE010000056.1:0-14032 GCA_038208945.1 Leptolyngbyales cyanobacterium
TACCTCACCTGATTGAGTTCAAAAAGGCAGAACTGACCTCAAAAGGCGAAAAAATGCTGGAGGAAATGGAGGCAAATCCCCCCAAAAATATGAATCAGGGTGCGGCAGTTCCGGTTTACAGCAAAGATATGCCGTTCTTAGAGAAGGTGATGCTCAAAACGGGATTGCGAGAGCATTATGACGCGAGAGACATTACCGAAGTCGTGTTTCGCACCATGCGCGACATGATGACCAACGAAGCCGTCGAGCACGTCGCCGAAGAACTCCACGAACCGATGGAAGAAGGCAACACCGATAAAACGCTGTATGCCGCGACTCCGCTTGCCACTGAAGTCGCAGACCTGTGGGAAGACACGAATCCGATCGTTCATTTTCTCAGCCGTATTCGTCCACCGCTCAAAATCAAATCCAGCACATTTTTGTTCCGCATTAAACAAGAAGCGGGTTTAGCGGTCACGATTCCGCCAGAGTCGGCGGTCGAAGCAGTCTTCTCAGCCACAAAAGATGAGTTGTCTGACGATCGCATCAAAGAAGTCGCAAATTTCCTACCCGACGAGATTCGAGCCATTTGGGAAAAAGCATAGATATCCCCATTCGTAGAGACGTTTCGGTGAAACGTCTCCCAATGACATCGGGTAAACCAACCCTTCACCGCATTCGTAAATTTGGTATTCGCACCGGGATGTAAAACGTCGGATTGTGGCACGATCGGGCAACCCAACCGCTGATTTTGGAGACGTTTCGGTGAAACGTCTCTACATTAATTCTTGGCGCAATCGATAAATAATAGTGTTGGGTTCGACCTGATTGAGAATCTCTTGAATCACCGTGCTGGCACCTTGCGAACCCCACGTACAGCCTTGTTCTAAATAGATTTGCGCCGCCCGACCGACTGAATATGACCCGTAGCCTGCGATTCCAGCCTGGACGATCGAGACTCCTGCCAAAGCTGAGAATCCGGCTGAGGTGTCTGTGCCTGTAGCGATCGCGGTGGCGCTTTTGCCCACTCCCAGCAGAATGCCACTGCCGATTTCGCTCAACAGCAGACTACCAGAACTGATGAGAATCGTCTTTAATAATTTGCCTGCTTCATAGCGCGTCATCGGCAATCCGTATAGCTCAGCCAACGCGCGAATCATCGCCAAGTCGGAAACAGCGCCGCCCATTAAATCGAGAATGGCGATCGGGTTTAACCCCACTGCCAGCGCTTTATATCGGGTGAATTTCCAAATTAATGCTTCTGCATCCGCATTGCGGACTTCAACGATCGTCTCTGCCATGCGTGTCTCAGCATTTTTTGCCTGAAAGAGAGCATTGAGTGCAAGCAGCGATCGACCTTCCCGATTCAAAATTGTGAGAATCTTGTATTTCAATTCATCAATTTGCGGCGGTGGCGTTTCCCATTCGTGAGTCACCCGTCCATCTGCCCACTCAACTCGCATTTGCAGGGGGGCTGGCTCTGCCGCAACCATCACAATCTCGTCGGCAGTCAACAATTGCTGAAGCTGTGCGCCGCTTCCAGTTCGTGCGCCTAGTCGCTGCAAACTTTCATAAATCGCCTGCCGACTCTGATCGGGATATAAATCAATTTTGTTAAACACGAGAATCAACGGCTTTTGCGCCTGTCGCAGGTCACAGAGCGCTTTGTACTCGGTGCGAGTGATGTCTCCAGCAACGATAAACAGAATTAGATCTGCCTGTTCTGCTACGTCTCGCGCCATATCTGCGCGGGTTTGTCCATCGACTTCATCCAGTCCGGGGGTGTCAATTAGTTCGATTTGCACCTTGGCACCTTGAGGCACGATCGCGCGTTCTGGCGGCACAATTCCTCCGGTGGGCGACCATCGAATCATCTGCGGCTTGAGCGTCACCCCGTTAATCGGACCCGTTTCTAAAACTTTCTCTCCGAGCAGCGCATTCAAAATCGCAGACTTGCCTCGGCTCACCAAGCCAAACACAGCAATCCGCACGATCGCGTTATCCAGCTTATTAAGGTTGGCAGACAGTCGATCGAGGTCTGTTTTGAGCGACGTTTGCAGGGCAGGATTTTTAGACGATCGGAAATAGCGCGAATAATTCGCCACGGCTTGACGCAAACTTGCCCGTGCTCGTGTGAGTTGCGTCTCTTGAAGCGTGGGGCGTGGAGTCGATCGAGAAGATTGAGCTTGACTCAAGGTTAAACCGATGAACGCTAAATCTATTTTCGTGCAGAATTGTAGATTCGGGCTGGATCGTGCGATCGTGAAAACCCTACCTGACGACTCGCTACCGAGGAAGCGGATTTTGTCGTCTAAAGAGCGGCGATGGTGAGGGGGATGCTGAGATGCCTTCTCGCTTAAAAAATGGAGCATTCGAGTCGAGACACTGCTGCAAGGTTGTGCCGATCGTTCTCGCAGTCTCATAGTCTGAAGTATAGTCATTCATCTGATTGACCTCGCCGTACAGCAGCGTTTTGAGGTCTTGCTGATAGAGCACCAGATTATCCAGCCCATTAATGCGATAGACACCCTGAGGTAGGTCAGGCGCGATCGAGCCAACCGCCGAGCCTCTTGACGAAAACCCGTTATAGCAAAGTCGATCGCCCTTCACCGCAATTTGAATGTAATTACTCGATCCCATACGATACATTCCGACTTGTAGAGGCAATCCATTTGCCATTCCAGCAGGAGCAATTCCACAACTCAACAGCGTTGCCATTAGCATTCGTAACTTCATTCACACCATTCCTAAATGATTAAGACGCAATAACTTCCTCTTGAGGCATTTCTAGAAGAATCGGGCTTTGAGACGATAGTGGCTCCTCTTCAAGGGTTGCCCCCATCTGCAAAAGCTGCTCTTGCGGCGCAGGCAGTCCAACTAGCGGTTCTGTTACCCACGGCTCTATTTTAGGAGCTAACGTCGTCGATTTAAGTTTATCGACCGCTTGTTTAACAAACGCTTGCAAGAATGGAATTCGCTGATTTTGTTGGAAGATCTTCTCCATGATTTGCTGAAGTAGATCTCGTTTCACCGTCCCGTCGGGGATGTCACCCTCAAAATACTCAATTAGCGTCAATCCGGCGAGTCGAGTCAGATAAGCGGCACTCACGCCTTGCAGTAGCCCACCTGCCACGTAAGTGACGACATTGGTTTTAAGAACGGTGGCGATCGCTTGGGTCGAGATTTCGACGACTCCCAATTTCACCATCAAACTTGCCATCGTGGTAGCAACCGTTTTTGCCTGATTTAGAGAGAATTTTTGCTGATAGAGCTTACTCAGATCCATCACCATTTGAGCATTGATTGCCGCCGCCGCCAGCAGATCCAATGCGGGAAACGGGTTGGCAAAGGCAGTCGTTGCCACAATCCACTGTGCCTGATCGATCAGGGGAAGCGCCCGATCGCGACGCACCGTATTCAGTGCCTTTTTCGCCTCTGTTTTAATCTCAGCAGCATTGCCAAACGAACTCGCCAAGACCAGTTGTTTACCTTCTTGCATGAGAATTTGGCTCAGGCGATCGGTCAACGCTAAAATCTGTGGCTCTGGCGTTTCTAACCATTCTTTAATAGAGCCATCGGCTTGATGCTGTCGGACTTTTCTGGGTTTAGGATTGGTGGCGATCGCCATTACATCGTGCGAACCTAAGATTCCGTCTACTCGTTGTCGGAGTTGATCGAGCAACTGTTGCTGTTCATCTGGCAAATAGTGATCTTGTTTGTTTAACACCAGCACGATGCGTTTGTGCGCGGCGGTCAATTTGCGAATCACCCGAAGTTGAGTTGCGGTTAGATCGCCATTCGTCAAAAACAGAATCAGGTCTGCCGATCGTGCCACGTTCCAGGCATCTCGTTCTGCAACAATGCCGCTCTCGGTCGCCGCAAACAATTCTGGAGTGTCGGTGAGACTGAGGCTTTGCGATAGCTCTGATGCCCAAGTCGTTTTCAGGAGCTGCGTCAGCGATGTCTTTCCGACCGATTTACCGCCCATGACAGCAAGCCGAATTTCTTCTCGTTGCAGCTCGGTGGTGATTTGATTGATCTGCGATCGCAGATCCGATAACTGTTGAGCGTTGCCGTCGGTCGTCCAATCTTTCGCTTCAACTGCCAGTTGGTTAATTACTCCTTCGGCATCTGCCAGAGCAGTTTTGACGGTTGCCAGATTCACGGGTGCGACGAATTTTGCGTCTTCAGTTGACTGAAACCGCAGAAATAACCAGGCGATGCCACTGCCGATGACGATCGCGGGTGCCCACTCGCCCAAGCTGTGAATGCTTTCAAGTAACCAGATAAAGAGTGTGAAACCCACTCCCCCAAACACGAGCGATCGGCGCAACTGAACCGTCATATCAGATATACTTCCGGACTACCTGCTTTTTCAGCATAGAACAAACTCTAAGCGTTGACCCAAAACCATTAGAACTTATGTCTTAGTGACGATCGTGAGAGTCAAAGTGAGATTGCAGAGTCAGGTACGGCGTGCAAGATTTAAGAGTAAGGTCTGAGCACCCTACCAGGAAGCTATGCTGAATGAGGTTGTGCTAGCATTGGGGATTGTGATGAGATATCATCCACCGCGATCGCAGCCCTAATCTGTCCTGTTGAAACCGCAGCTTTTCTAGTTCAAACGAGAGCGATCGCTGATCTACTTTACCCCTCGCGTAGGGCGATCGTCCGCATTTTTTAGCTCTCGGTTACTTTGTGCCCAGATGCAGTAATCAATTGCTTAAAGGTTGACTCAGAGGCTTGGGCTTCGATCGTCACCGTTTTTTGTTCAACATCAATGTCTACTTTGGCATTGGGTTCAGCCGTCAAAATAGTATCTTTGATGTCTTCGGCAATTGCAGAGTTATCAAGGGTTGGAACATGCAGTTTTAATGCCATGAGATTCACCGTAAATAGCTTTCTATTATCAGCCTTTTGGTTAAATTTTTGCCCCGTCTTGAGATAGATTTCCGATCGTGAATTCTTCCGAATGGGGAATTTGCAGGGTTGTAGTGAAAAAATCAACGCGATGTGCAACTTTTCTAAAACACCCGCAAAGGTTGCCCCAGCTCTCTCCCAGATATCAACACAGACACTTCACAAAAGCCTCTTATGGGTTTGGAATCACTCGTTAACCAAAACCAATCGACTCTACAAAGAGACCGGAAAGGCTTATCTCAAGTCGGGATGAATAGCAGATTACCTGCCCTCAAAGCAGAGTTTGACTGGAAGGAGCCTTACAGTCAAGTGCTGCAAAGCGTGTCTCTGAACCTGTCGAAAGCGTTTATCAACTTCTTTCAGGGACGGGCAAAGTTCCCCAACTTCAAATCGAAGCAGGAGAAGCAGTCGATCCAGTATCCTCAGAACGTCGAAGTTCACCCGAATGTTGAGCGATGAAGCAGGGCAAGATGGAAAGGTCTATCAAGAAGTCGACCGATTCTTTCCGTCGTCTGAGACCTGCTCAGTCTGCCTGAATCGAATTGGGAATTTGCCGCTAGAAGTCCGGTCATGGCAGTGTGAATGCTGCGGAACAAAACAAGATCGAGAGGTCAATACAGCAATCAACATTCGAGAGGAAAGTCTACGAATTTTGGCGTTAGGAACTAGCACTGCTGCCGATAGAGGAAAGGTAAGTCCGAAGGCTGGACGGCGAACGTCATCCCTATCTGAGGCGTTTCCTGTTGAAATTGGAAGCCCCACCTTCAGCGTTGCCTAGCTCTTCCCCAAAAGGGGTAATCGAAGCTCATAGCGCGTAGGAAGCAAGCTGGGGTAGTTCACGCTTTACCAACATCCTGAGCTAGAGTGAATTGACACCGATCGTCCACTCTCCAGACCCAGCGTGAAGCGATTGCACGACGAATGAGAGGGCACACTCGGAATAAGCAGACCTCGAATGGTGGTAGTCTGACGGTTAGGAGTCACAATCACCGTTTGAGGATAGCTGACTGAAGGGATAGAGCTAAACCCAAAACTGTCGTAGGTATAGGTCGGCGCAACGATAATGATCGACTGAGGAACGCCAAACTGATCGATATAGTTGGTTTGAGAGTAGATCGGGGTGTAAGTAGTTGGAGTCGGAACCGCTTTGACCGGGGCACCGCCAATATCACCTGGCGACGCGATCGCGATTCCTTTACTAACCGGAAGCGCAGAAACAGACAAGGCGATCATCAAAAACAGACGTTTTAACATAGCTCTTACTGGGTTGACGCTGGTGTTGAACCGCACCCTAATTTGAATCTAGCGCGATTTCACGATCGTTGCTACACCCTTAAGTCTGTAATGTGACCTGAATTTTTAGAATTCCTGAACTGCCGTCTTTGCCGTTGCTATCTTCGAGCGGCTGCTGTTGACGATCGGACTTTGCCCGCGCCAATAAGGTGTAATTTCCAGGCTGCTGAGGTTTCCAGAGATAGCGCCATAGCGTCCATTCATGGGGCGAATTGGGGCGGTTTTGGTTGGCTCGACTCCAGGAAATGCCGTTGTCGGTGCTGACCTCGATCGTCTGGATTGAACTAGAGCGATCGAGGGCGACTCCTGCTAACAAAATGCCTTTTTGCCAACCCGACTCTCCATCTCGACTAACGTTAACTTGATGTTGACGATTCCACACCCGCGTGTCTTGCACCTGCCGCATCAGGGCATGAGTCGGAATTTCTGCCGTATTTGACCAGCCCTGGTTCTCCCAAAATCCCGTTTTTGGTTTTGTGATTGCCTCAATTTCAACAATCCATTTGGGCTGTTTTTGCCCATAATGTCCGGGCACAATCAGCCGCATCGGGTAGCCGTGGGCAGCCGTTAGAGGCTCTTTGTTCATCTGATGAACGAGTCGCACATCGGCGCGCATGATGTCGGCTACAGGCAAGGTGGTTTCATACCAATCAGCCCCCTTGAGGGCAAATTCCTGCACATCAGAGCGAACGTTCGCCTGTCTCAGAAACGGCAGAAGTGGGGTTCCTGTCCACAGGGCATTGCCGATCAGATTGCCGCCTGCGGGGTTGCCGATGCACTCCATTGTCAGATGAAAGTCTTCTTGCGGCGCTTGCAGAACATTCTCAAGTGTCAAATTCAGAGGCTTTTCGACGGCTCCTTTGATCTTGAGTTGCCATTTATCTGCTTTGACCGTAGAAGGCAGCGCATAAGACTGGACATAAAACTCATCTAGCGGCGTAATCAGATGATCCGGCAACGGGGTTTCTGGATTTAGCAGACTCAAGAGAAAGAGCGGCTCGATCTTCCTGCCCTGACAGCCCCCAATCAAGCTAACCGCGATCAATCCGCCAGAAGTCTGGAGGAGATGTTTAAGAAGTTTTCGACGATTCACAAGTTAGAAAGGCGACACAATGCTTTACTAATTGTCCAACATCCTGAGCAGAACTGGGTCGATCGTTGAACTGCCTACAATCTGCTTGCTTTTAGAGTGTGGAATGCTAAATTTGTAAAGCGCATTTCTGGTTGGTCGACTAAAATACTGCACTTACACGTTTGCCCCTACTGCTATGCACTCTCCGCTTCCTGATGGCACCGTGATTCAAAACCGATATCGCATCGAGCGCGTGTTAGGGCACGGAGGATTTGGCAGAACCTATCTAGCGATCGACACCAATCGCTTTAGTGAGTTGTGTGTGCTCAAAGAATTTGCACCTCAGGATCAAAGCGCTGCCAATTTACGAAAAGCAGAAGATTTATTTACACGAGAAGCAGGCGTACTTTATCAGCTTCGCCATCCTCAGATTCCTCGCTTTCGAGAAATGTTTCGGGTGCATTATCTCGATCGAGAACTCCTATTTCTCGCTCAAGACTACATTGAAGGCACCACCTACGAAGCCTTGATGGATGCGCGACAGGGGCAAGGCTTTAGCGAGGCAGAAATTCTGCAACTTCTGCATCAGATTTTGCCTGTGTTGACCTACATCCACAGCGCCGGAATCGTCCATCGAGACATTGCGCCGGACAATATTATTTTACGATCGCCCGATCAAAACCCCGTCCTGATCGATTTTGGGGTGGTCAAAGCTCTCGCTAACAAACTCGCCCAACCCACCCATCACACGCTTGTCGGCAAACCAGGTTATGCCTCTCCTGAGCAACTCCAAGCAGGTACGGCAAATCCGAGTAGCGATTTATATGCGCTGGCAGTCACCTGTGTTGTGCTCCTGACGGGACGAGACCCCAAATCGCTTTATGACCCAGTGGCACTAACGTGGATCTGGCAGCGCCATGTCACGGTAAATCCTGAATTAGCGTTTGTTCTCAATCGTTTGTTGAGTTACAAACCCAGCGATCGATATCCCTCAGCAAACGACGTTTTGGCAGTTCTTTCGCCCATCCAGATCCGGTCTGCTCCCGTTGCTCAACCTGTGGCAGTCGCGCCAACCTCACTGACGCAACAAAATACGCTGGCGTTGGTGGGGCGCAGGCGGGCAACGACTGTGGTAAAGGCGAGGCCGTCAGGACAAGTTGCTTCTCGACAGGCTCAACGATCTCCCCTCAATGCCATTCTCTATTCCCCGGTCTGGATGGTTAAAGGAACGGCTTATTTGATCGGAGCTATCTTGCGGGGAGTCTTCGGAGTCGTCAAATTTACGGTGTTTGGGGTTTTCAAACTGGTCTATCGACTCGTGATTTTTGGGCTTGTGATTGGGCTAGTGACGTGGGCAGTGCCGCAAATTTTGGCGTTAGGTCCCAGCATTGCACCCGCTTTAAAACTCGCTCAAGGTTCAAAGCCTCAAAGCAATCAGTCTCAAGGCATCGACCTAGAAACTCGCTGTAAAGAATTGGGGCTTGATTACGCTGCTTTTGTACGATCGGTCAATGACCAGTTCTATATCAAATATCCTAATCAAAAGGGCAAGCTCTTGAGCAGTGACGACAAAGACCAAGCAATGCGAGATGAATGGAACGCGATCGCTGACGAATTATTAGAGAAATCGGCAAAGGGAAGTAGTTCCGACGGACCCTCACCTCGCGATCTGTAATGTCTTCAAAACCGTAAAATTGTGTGACTAATCGTTATGCTAATTTACATACCCAGCAGATAAGTAATATTACCCTGCGTTAACTATTGAAAAATTACTGAGTGTAACAACACCTAAACGATACTCCTAAAGGACATTCTCTGAACAATCTATAACGGTTGATGTCTCGGTTCACTCAAAGCAAGAAACAGAGCCACTCATAACTTTTTCAATCTCTCGATTCGTTCCGCTGCTAGAGGGGGCAGAAGTCTATAGAATAATACTCTTTTGCGTTATCGATCGGGCAAAGACGTTGACTCTGCTAAAGTCAAGCTTCACAGAATCTTCAGTACGCAGTTCCGGTTAGATGAGATCGTGGAGAGCCTGCCCAGTTTCTGCATCGGTTGCAACTTCACCAGTTATTTGATGAATTCTATAGGTCGTAGCCATACCGCCCTTATTTAGAACAGAGGCTGATTAGTTGATGAAGCTTCAGATGTTAAACAGTAAAAAGACTCGTTACATTGGAACTCAAAATTAAACAAAGTTCCCGAAAAATTTACCTTTAGGTAGCTATATTGATTTTACGGTCTTTTATTTCTAATGTTAGATCCAGCAGTGCAGTCTTTAGAAGGTTCGATCGTCAGGCTGAGTAGTGTAGATTTGCAAGTGGCTTATTCACCGGGGCAAGCTCCCGCGATCGTGCTGGTGCATGGGGGCTTAGGCAATCGCTTTAATTGGCAAAACCAGTGGGAATTTTTGCGATCGCGCGATCGGGCTGTTCTCGCTTACGATCTGGCGGGGCATGGCGAGTCTGGGCGCTATCGTCGCTACTCGGTGGGCAGACATCGCCGTGATTTGACTCGGCTCTTGCATCACTTCAGTCTTGAGCAGCCGATTTTGTGCTGTCACAGCTACGGCGTAACGATTGGACTAGAGTGGGCAGCGCGTCACCCAACCACAGCGATGATCGCGATCGCAGGCGGCACCCACAATCTCACGCCCTGGTGGGAAGTTCCGCTGATGAAGTTTTTTGCGGCGGGCGGATACCAGATTTATCACTCATCTCCGATTCAGCAGTTGATACAGCGAAGTCCTTCAGAGAACTCAAATCCCTCGTCTGATTTGCCGTCACACGCACACCCCTATGAAGCGATCGAGTCGTTTTGGGACTATGACGGTCGAAGACACGCGCTGACTTGTCAGACGGTGGTGATTACAGGAGGACGCGACCCCGTGTTTCCGCCAATGATGGGCGATCAACTCGCCGCTCACCTATCGAGTAGCGTTCATTTGACGGTGCCCGCTTCGGGTCACTCGGTTATGGTTGAAGCGCCCAACCTCGTCAATCAGGCACTTTGGCAACTGCTGCACCGGGGCGAACTCGTTGAAAGTTGGATTGACCTAGTGAGCAATGGCTGGGTGACCGATCGCTAGTTTTTCCCAGCCGCTCTACTATCTGTGCAGAGAGATTAGGGTCGCTCCATTGCTTCGATCGCTTTGGGCACCGCAGCCGTCAACACTTCATTTCCGGTATCGGTCACTAGCACATCATCCTCAATGCGGATGCCGATGCCACGCCAGCGATCGGGCACTTCTGGCTGTCCTTCAAATGGCTTAAAGTCCGGTCGAATATAGATTCCCGGTTCGACTGTTACGACTTGCCCTGACTGGAACGACTGCCAGGTTTCGCCAATCTGTCGCACTCCCACATCATGGACATCTAGCCCTAGCCAGTGACCCGTGCCGTGCATAAAGAAGGGCTTATATTTTTCTTCTTTGATGATTTCTTCGATGTCTCCTTGCAGCAGTCCTAGCCCTATTAGCCCTTCGACGATCGTCCGCACGGCCGCATCGTGAAACAGATTCCAGGGATTGCCGGGTTGCACTTGCTCGATCGCTCTCAGTTGAGCGGTCAAAACTAATTCATACAGAATGCGCTGCTCTTCGGTGAATTTGCTGCCTACTGGATACGTCCGAGTGATATCTGAGTTGTAATAGTCGTAAGAGCAACCCGCATCGACTAACAGAATTTCCCCATCTTGCATTTGGCGACGGTTTTCGGTGTAGTGCAGAATGCAGGCGTTTGCGCCCGATGCCACGATCGAGGGATATGCCGCTCCTAAACCGCCTCTCAGCAGAAACAGCCGCTCCATCTCCGCCTGAATTTCATACTCATAGCAGCCTGGTTTTCGCATCTCTAACGCCAGGTTGTGCGCCTCTGCCGCGATCGCAACCGCTTTTCGCATCCGGTCTAGCTCACCCGCACTTTTTACCTGTCGCAGAGGATGCAAAATTGGTCCCGGATCTTCAATGGCGATCGGTCCTGTGCCTTTCTTCTCGTAGGTGGACATCAACCGCTGCCAGAGATTGAGAACTGTGTTGTTGAAGCCTCGATCGCGCCCCAAATGGTAATAGATGCGATCGGCTTTCTCGACATATTGCGTTAACTTCTCGTCGAGTTCGGCGATCGGATAGGCTTCATCTGCCCCATATTTTTCTTTAGCAGCGTCTACCCCAATGCGATAGCCTGACCAGGTTTCTTTAGCAGCATCTTTGGGTCGGACAAACAGCACAAACTTGTGGGTTTCATGATGAGGCGCAAACACCGCAACCGCATCCGGTTCGTCAAAGCCTGTCAGATAGAAAAAATTGCTGTCTTGCCGAAAGTTATATGCCACATCGTTGTGCATCACAGCGGTCGGCGCACTGCGAAGAATGGCGGTGCCTGACCCAATTTTGGTCATAAACTGTTCGCGACGCTGACGATAATCTGACTGCATAGAGAAGAAAGTTAAAGAGTGAAGGGCAAAGGGCAAAAGGAGTTTTCACCCTTCACCCTCTTTAGAATTTGTAACTCAAAACTTGAATCGCCATCCCATTTTTGGGCAAATCTGCTTTTTGAATTGAGATGGAGTCTCCGCCTTTTCGCACCGCAACCCCGCTCATCAGCTTGAGGAAGGCATCGAGACCCACCAGATCACACTGATCTTTAGCCGCCTGGGTGCGATATTGCGTCGGGATCACCAGTTTAGGATTCAGCACGTTAATCGCTTGTTTGGCTTCTTCAGGCGTGTAGGCTTTCGGTCCGCCGCCCACTGGGACAAACAACACGTCTGGGCTTCCTAGCAGAATTTTTTGCTCAAGCGAAATAGGTGCGGCCGCTCCACCCAAGTGAAGAACGGTTATCCCTCCCTGAGTCCAGCGCCAAGCCACGTTGCTGCCAAATTGCTTGCCCCCGACCCGATCGTGATCGGCGCTGATTCCCTGAATCTTGATTCCGTTGACATTATAGGCTCCTGCTTCGTACAGCAAGCGAGGATTTCCGGGCACTAGCTCGATCGCGCCTTCATCCAAAAGCTGACTGCTGATTAGCACTAAATCGGCGTTGACTTTTGGCGCACGATATCCGGCTGTGCAGCCCAGACTCCGAAATGGATTAACGAGAATTTTCTGACCGCTTCCGGTAAACAAAAAGCAAGTGTGTCCTAGATATTGCACTGAGAGTGAGCCAGTCTGCGCTTGAGCAGAGTCAAACCCGGAGATCACACCTGTTCCTACTGCGGTGAGCAAGCTTGCTCCGGCAAATTGCACAAACTGTCTTCGTTTCATAGAGTCCTTACAACGATGGTTAGAGATTAGAGATCAACAAGAACTAGGCAAGCCCTCTCATTTCTGAACACTAATTTCCTGCAAAAAGTTCCTCAGCAGTTGCTTCCCCGATGCCGTAAGCACACTTTCTGGATGAAACTGCACCCCCTGAATGTGAGGATACTGCCGATGACGCACGCCCATAATGGTCTGATCATCTACCCAAGCTGTGATCTCTAAGACTTCTGGGCAAGACTGCCGCTCAATCATCAGACTATGATACCGAGTTGCGGTCATCGGGTTATCGAGTCCCTTAAAAACGCCTGCGTCGGTGTGATGCACTTCTGACGTTTTGCCGTGCATTAACAGGGGGGCAGCGACGATCGTGCCCCCAAAAACCTGCCCGATGCTTTGATGCCCTAGACACACCCCTAAGATTGGCATCGTCGGACCCAGTTGCCGAATCAAGTCGAGCGAGATACCTGCGTCGTCGGGTCGTCCGGGTCCAGGTGAAATGACGACTCCTGCTGGGTTAAGTTGGCGCACCTGCTCGATCGTGATTTGATCGTTTCGATAAACCTGAATATCTGCCGCTATGGGAAACTCAGCCCCTAATTCACCTAGATATTGCACCAGGTTATAAGTAAAACTGTCGTAGTTGTCGATGACAAGAATCATTTGAAAGGCTGAGGAATAAAATCTTGCTTCTATCCTCCCACACTCCTTGAGTTCTCTCAGCCTCAGTCACACATGGAGCGCTTGGATGAAAAGAAAGAGCTTAGGCAACAGCAGAAATCCAGCGACTAATAGAGCCGCGATCGACGACACCAAAACCGCTGCCGCCGCGCAGTCTTTGGCGATTTTGGCGAGTTCGTGATAAGACTGCTTGACGGTCAGATCGACCACGGACTCGATCGCGGTGTTGAGTAATTCCATCGCTAACACTGCCCCGATCGTTAACCCAATCACTGCCAGTTCAACCACAGTGAGACGCAAAAAAACGCCCAAACTGATTGCTAGAGCGCCCACAAAGACATGAACTCTAAAATTGCGCTGCGTTTGAAAGGCGTAGCGGAGTCCCATCCAGGCATATTTGAAGCTCGTCCACAGCGTTGGAGCCACTTGCCACGCCAGATCACGAGTGGGCTTGAGAGGCACCACTTTGGCTGGGCGCTTTGGAGGTTGGCTAGGAAGTTCTTGGGACATAGTTAGCGGGGGAACAGAATAGGCAATCGACCGCAAAATTAGCGCGGGGGACTTAGCAGAAGGCAGTTTCTTGTTTCATTTTGCGGCAAGTCAGCTTAAAAAACTGTATTACAAGACTTGTTCAAAAATATTAAATTAATTAAGAAGAGATCGGCACGGCTAACCCGATCGCGACAAGTAAAACCTGCTGCTGATTTAACATTCGGGTCAAGCTCTCATCATCGGGATGATCCCACCCTAGAAGATGCAGAAGCCCATGTGCTGACAGCCAAGCAAGCTCGGTTTGCAGCGGGTGCCCTTGCTGCTGTGCCTGTCGG
>JBBQYE010000057.1:0-14016 GCA_038208945.1 Leptolyngbyales cyanobacterium
TTAATTAAACATAAAATGCGGGAGATGCCCTCACCCCAGCCCTCTCCCGCAGGAGAGGGAGCCAGAATCTAGTTCCTCTTCTCCTTGGGGAGAAGGGGTTAGGGGATGAGGGTCTTCAGTTTAATTGTGCCTACCTACTTAATAGAAATTCGTATGTTTAGTATACGAACAATAGGGTTTTGCTAAAAAACAAACGTCGTTCTAATCACGCCGATCACCACATCAGGATTACGACCGTCGTGATTGGGAGCCGTCAACCAAATTACACCCGGTGTAATCGACAGGTTATCGGTGAGTTGATGGCGATAAAACGCTTCGATGTGATAACCCGTGTCTTGATCGTTGCGCTGACCTACGGGAAGCCCGATCGCTTGTGCCACAGCATCGTTGCTGGTTGAAGTGAGTTTTGGCTGCATCCCAAAGACAAAGCCGCCCAAGTTGCCTTTTTTGCCTAAGTCGGGAAAGGCGACGTTGAGGGCGAAGTTCCAGATAGACGCATCGCCTTTGGTGCCATCTCCTAACGTCCGAGCCGCCGTGTAGCCGACCCAGCCGCCTAGCTCAAAGGTGGGCGCAACGCGATAGTCAAACTGAAAGCCGTAGGAATTACCCATTGTTGGACCTGCGCCAATCACTTTTGCCGCATTGCTGCCAGCCAGCGAATCGACCCCATTCACAACTGAGTAAGTATTGACATATATAAACCCAGCTTTGAGCGCACCCGCACTATAAATTAACTGAGTCCAGGCGCTATGACCGCCGTTAAAAAGCCCTGATTTATTGTCGGTAAAGTTCGGTCCCCCGATCGTCGAATCTTCACCGTAGTAGCCAAAATCCCAGCTAATGGCGGGGGTAAGATGAACGTTGGCAGCGAGTCCGGCGCGGTTGCCAACGGGGAAAAAGATGGGATTAATCTGAGCAAAGTTAGACGGAGAGCCAAGGGTTTGATCATTAAACGGCGTGATCGGATCGGTGACAATGCTGGGGTCGATCGTGTTGGCATCGAGGAAAAGGGTGACTTTTTCTCCAACCGGAAAGCGATACTGCAAGCGATTGATCCGGAATTCACCATCTTGAGAAACACTAGTTGCGAGGAAGCGAGACTCATCGGTGCCGCCAGCTAGAGGATCTGCTGGAAAGGTGGTTGCCGTATCTAACCGTCGCAAATTAGTGGATTGCAGCCGAACTCTTAAGCGATCTTTGCCCGAAAAGCTGGTATCAAAATCTAATCGCAGCCGATAGCCCAAGTTTGCGTTGTTTCTGTCACTCGCATTTTCTCCAAAGGCATCTGCCAGATAGCTAGCCAGTTCGACTCCGAGCTTTGTTGTTGTGGAGAATTGCTGCTTTTCTAATGCAGAGGTTCGGACTTCTAGCGCATCCACTCGACCGCGCACCGTTGCCAATTCTGTGGCAAATTCTGCTTGCAGTCTTTGCAGGGTTGCCAAATCTTCCTTTTTTACGAGGTCAGCCGTTGAAGCTGCGATTAGCTCATTGACGCGATCGAGACACGCATTCAGCCCTGCCGCAAATTCGTAGCGAGTCATGGCACGATTGCCCCGATAGGTCTTGTCAGGATAGCCCGCAATGCAGCTATAGCGCCCAACTAATGACTGCAATGCTTGAAATGCCCAGTCAGTCGGGCGAACATCGGTTAACTGAGAGACTGAAGTTACCTGATCTTCTGAAGCTGCCTGATCTAAAGAGTTGTCGGCAAACTGATCAATCACCTCAATCGGCTGAGTAGAAATTTCTTTAATCGAACTATCTTCCGCTAGGGCAACAGGCGATAGAATCAGTCCACTTCCTAAAAGGGTAAGCCCAATTCCGACACGTTTTAATTGCATTGTTATAGTTACACACTCACACCACTCACTCGTGAAAAACGAACATTTGCCAACCTATCACAGTCGTCATTCTGATTAGGAAGTTCTGACGAAACAGCATTTAAAACAAAGTAGTTTAGTCACCTCAGTTTGCTAATCTTCTAACTACAAACTAAAAAAAACTCTCAAAGAGAACACCCTTGAAACGAGTTTTATGTCGTCATCTACCGGAAGACTAATTGGTTTACCAGAATAGTTAAAGAATGTTGGACTTAAAAGAACGGTTACGATCTCATCTTCAAGAAATCGTTCGCGAACGGGATGCTTATCTCGCAACTGAGGGACATTTCTATGTTCAGCAATACATTCGTCAAGAGCTTAGTCACTGGGGAACCGTTGAGAGCCACGAATTTCTGGTCAACACAAAGACTCACTTTAATTGGGTGTTGAATCTGCCTGCGTTGAGTCAATCAACCAAACCTGCGATCGTCATCGGTGCCCATTACGATACGGTGCCGGGTTCGCCGGGTGCCGATGACAATGCGACAGGAGTTGCGGTGCTGCTAGAGATGGCACGAGCTTTTCATGCCCAACCCGCTCGACATCCAATTCGATTAGTGGCGTTTGACTTTGAGGAGACTTCTTACGATCGTGCCGGAAGCACTCATTATGCGCGTTCTCTCACCGAGCCGCTACGTCTGATGATTTCTTTAGAGATGTTGGGCTACTGCGTGTCTCATCCCAATTCGCAAATCTACCCGATCGGATTGAAGTATTTCTATCCCAATCAAGGCAACTTTATTGGATTAATTGGTAACTTAAAATCGATTCCAGATTTGATTCATTTACGACGCAACATTCGTCAAGCTAGAGTCGGGTGCGAGTTGCTTCCGGTGCCTAACAACGGCAAAATTCTGCCCTTAACTCGTCGGAGTGATCACGCCCCTTTTTGGGATCGCGGCGATCGTGCGCTCATGGTCACGGATACAGCAGATCTTCGTAACCCCAATTATCACAAGCCAAGCGATCGTTTAGAAACGCTTGACCTTGATTTTCTAACCAAAATCTGTCACGGGTTAATCACAGGAATTGTCAGTTTGTAGATCAGAATTTTAGGGTAAGCAATGGTTCAAAAGCTCATTTTCCCAGCGTTAGGAGGCTAGTAAAAATAAGTTGCACCTTTCGCAGGTCACGCTTGTGCTGAACAAGGGGCTTAAGCCCCTTGTTTAACCAAATTATTTTTAGGGTTTGTGAGGGGTTAACGAAGCGCCTAGGAGTTGAGAAAGCCAAACCTCAAAGGTATGGACTGGGTAACTTCGGACGGCTTCTGCGGGGTCTACCATCGGCTTCACCAAGATCGTAAACATCCCCAAGCGATTTCCGGCTAGAACGTCTGTAAATAAGCGATCACCGACCATTCCGACTTGTTCGGGGGGCAGATTCATCCCCGTTAGAGCGCGTCTCAGCTTTCGACGGGACGGCTTTGCGGCTCCAACAATATAGGGCAAACAAAACGGGTCAGCAATGCGTTTGATTCGAGGCTCACTGATGTTATTGCTGACTAACCAGAGCGTCGCCACCTGCTGCACCGCTTCAACCCACGGCTGTAGCTCTTCGGACGCATGAGCCGATGTGATGGGCACTAGCGTCTCATCTACATCTAGCACGAGACCTTTGAGACCCGATCGCTGAATGATTTCAGGAGTCAGGCTGAGAATAGAGCTTTCTAAGATGAGATCAGGCTGTAAGAGTTTGCCCCAAGACATAAAATGCAGTCCGGTAATCGATAAGTGTTCGGTCAATAAAGGGGTTCCCTGTTCCGTTCATGCAAAGAAACGTAGAGCTTCGTATGATAACAGATTCCTCTTTCTAATCTTCAGACCCTGCAATAGAAATCTAATCGTTCCCTTTAGTCTGCGTTGGTCGAAGTCCGATCGCAACCCAATTAATTGTCGGATTTTTTGGGCGGCGACTTGTCTGAAGGTTTGGTCGCTTGCTGCGCATCGATCGCATCTCGAATCGTTCTCTGTGCTGACTCGTGCTCACCTAAAGTCCGGCTAAATACATGAGTGCCATCATATTTCGCCACGAAGTAAAGATAGTCGGTGGCTTCGGGTTCTAAAGTGGCTTTGAGACTGGCAACCCCCGGACTCGCGATCGGGGCGGGCGGCAGCCCCACATTTATATAAGTGTTGTAAGGAGATGCAAGTTTCACTTGCTCAAAGGTAAGCGGCTGCTCTTTGGTTTGTTGAATGCCCAACGCATATTCAACAGTTGGGTCAGACCCTAACGGAATATTTTGTTTTAGACGATTGGTAAATACTCCAGCAATGCGAGGACGTTCTGCCGCGACAACGGCTTCCTTCTCAACGATGCTCGCCAGCGTCACCCATTGCGCCAGTGAGAATTGAGTGCGCCCGCGCCCTTGATTGTAGAGAGGTAACGCGACTTGCTCAAAGCGATCGAGCATTTGAGCAATCACTTCAGCGGGCGTAACTGCTGTTCCGGCTAAGATCTGATAAGTATCTGGGTAGAGAAAGCCCTCTAAGCTAGCAAACCCAGTCGGCAACCAGGGATATTTTCCGGTCGGGAGTTGACTGGCGACATTGAGAAAATCTTGTGCCTTAAAGAAGCCCTGCTGCTCAAAATAGCTTGCCATTTGCTTAAGCGCCCAGCCTTCAGGAATGGTGAAACTCCGTTGAGCGACTTCACCCGTCCAAATTTTTTGAGCGATCGTTTGCAGCGGCTCTGCCGTTGATAGCTCATAGTTTCCAGCTTGAAAGCCTCCGTCGGGCTGTTTCCACATCAGCCAACGCGTCCACAGATCCCAGGCTTTTGCTGATTTAATCAGCCCTGCTGTCTCTAATTCCTGCCCGATTTGCTGTGCCGACGTTCCGGGCGGAATTTGAATCATGACTCGTTTGCCCTGCTGAGGCAAAGATTGGACAGTGGGCGCGCTTGCCCAACTCCACCAAGCGTTTGCCTGCCATGCTGATAGCCCGATCGCCGACCCGATCAACAGCAGATAAAACGACGATTTTGCAATTCTCTGGACAGCGTTCATGTTAATTATTCAAGTTGAACCCGGAGCGATCGCTTGAGTCAGAACAAATAATCGACGCTAAAGAGCTACGAGTCAAGATTTATTAGAAGTTCTGATGAGTGAAAGGTAAAAGAAGTCGAGATTCTTTCACCTTTCACTCATGTAGGTTACTCCATCTCATCAAAGAGTTGGTCTTCGATCATGGGCAACATCGGCTCGATTTTCTCCAATTCTTCTTGAGAGAGTAGATGAGGTTGACCCTCCTCGTCCATTCTCGCTAAAATAAAGAAAGGGTCGAGCGGCGCATAAATGGCATATTCCTGCTCTTGATAATAAAAGCTAGATAGAAGCTGGAGTTCTTCTTGCTCATCATCCGATTCAGGCTCAACGCCTGCCCACTCTTCTTCGTCGTCTACAAAGTCGGGCAAATCGCCTTCAACCGTCAACACTACTGCCGTGCGCTTAAGGGTCAGGTTTTGCTCTTCTAACACGGCTCTAGCGGTCGGAAAGACTCGATTGAGTTCTTCCTCATCTTCGACCAAAACCGCTTCGTCTTCCTCTCCGTCTTCCTGCCAAGCAAAAATTTCTACAGGAGAGTCCGTTGGAAGCAGCAAAACATATTCCTGCTCCTCGACTTCTAGAGAATGCTCGATGTAGCAGGTAAGGGTTAGCCCTGCCTCATCGGTCAGGGTGACGGTCGGAGCATCCATATCAATGCTATCTTCATCCATTGGACTCTCTCTATCTTGATTCGACTTAGGCATTATTGATCCTCGGCGCGATCGCGCTTAGCTCTCAGAAAAGTATCCCTCAGAATGGGAACCATTAGAAAGGATTAAGGATGACGATTAGAGTGATTCAGTCCGATTTCGTTCCTCATCTCTGATCTTTTTCTGAAGTCGCCGTTCATCTAACCATTGTTGCAAAATAAGGGACGCAGCTTTGCGATCGATCAGTCCTTTATTGCGGGAGGGTGAAATGTTTTCAGCGTGGAGGAGTTGCTCGGCTTGATAGCTGGTTAAGCGTTCGTCTACATACTCAATCGGAAGACTGAGCGCACGAGAAATTGACCTGGCAAACTTTTGCACCTGTTTCGCCTGAAAGCCCAATGATCCATCCATGTTGTAGGGCAATCCAATAATTAAGATTTGAACTTGACGATCGTGGATCATCGCCTGCAATTCATCAATCACCTGCTGAAAAGATTTGCGCTCGATCGTGGTCAACCCGGTTGCGATTAGCCCTGTGCCATCACAACCCGCAACACCGATGCGCTTTTGACCGACATCTAACCCCAAGGCAGAGATAAAACTTATGCTCATACCCAGGCGATTAGATCGTTTAACAGCAAGGATCTTCCCCACGAGGCTCTTTTTTTGACGGTGAATCGGGTTTAGATTCTTCTCGTTTCACCGTTTCTAGCAGCGAGATGCGTCCGGGAACGGGTTTGCGAGATGGCTGAAGCCCTTGTAAAACGTCGGAAAGCTGTAGCCCTTCCATTGCGGCAGGTTTAGCTTCTCGAAGTTTATGCCAGACCGATCGAGACATCACTAGCGTATGGGCAATGCGATCGGCTCCAACTCGCTCTAGATATTCTTCTCGCTCAGGCTGATAGTCAGACGATGACAGGTGTAACGCCTGAGCCGGAACTTCTTGCGTCACTCGTGCCATTTGAGCCATCAGTTCGGGGTAGAGCCAGGTATAGGCAGGATTGACGGTGAGTTGGGCAACGTGGGGCTGAGAGCCATCGCGACACAGTTGCACCTGAAAATAGCCGATCGCGGCTTTGCGCTGTGGCTCAAACACATAGCCGCTCACAAATTCAGTGCGGCTAAACAACTGTCTGACTCCTTCGGCGACAGAGCCAACCAAGCTAGTTTTAAAGTCTTGAACGTGACGATCGAAGACCTGACGCACGAGAGGCGGCATTGCCATTGTGTCAAGTTGGTAAAGCAACTGAGCGTCGGCATTGCTGACGGGCAAAAGGTTGGGCAGGTCTGGCTCTCGTTCTGATAGCTCTTTGAGACGTTCAGGAGCAATGCCCCAATAGGTCATGTGCGCCAACCGTTGAAACCCGTTTTTGCGGTAGAGCGCTAAGGCTGACTTATCGTTAATGTCAATCTCTAAAATCCAAGTGCGGGCTTGCCAAATTTTCTCTAGGCAGTAGCGCAGCAGCAGCGAACCAATATCGCTGGAGGTTACGAGAGACGATGCGGCGGTCGAAGGTTCTGCATCTTCTACCTCTTCTAGCTCTGCGGCGTTTTGAACCATGACCGCATCGACTGCCACGCGAGCAATGCGCCAAGTCGTCCCTGTGCGGTTAAAGGGCGATACTTGAATGAGTCCTTTAATCTGCTGGTTGAGTTCGGCAATGTGAATGCAGAAGGAGTTTTGAAAGGGATTGGGAAACAGACTCAAAACCTTGAGAATGCCATACCAGCGTCGAATGGCTAATGGCTTTTCTCTCACCATCGAGCAATCGGGTCTTTCGGGGTCTTCCGCCTCCGCGCAAAGCTGCTCGACCGACTCCAGATCGCGATACTGGATGGGACGAATCACAATATTGGTGGTTTGGGGAAAGGCTCGAATCATAGTATTAAAGCGGCTATTCACCCTCAAGTTATGGGTTTGGCTGCGATTCTGGTTCAACCTTAAGGCGGATTCGTTGCCAAAGCTCAGACGAATCGTTAAAGGGTGCCAGTGTTGGATTGGACGGAGGTGCGATCGAGTAGCGATTCAGTCGGACGAATTAACACCACAGGGGTTTGCTCGTCAGCATTTCCAGCAGGGTTGGTAATCAACGCCTGTTTGAGAAAATTTACCTGTAAATCAGAGGTCGCTGCCAATATCTTAACCGCTTTCAAGTCGTTCACGTCTACGATCGCGGCAGATAGTCCGGTTTCGCGCTGAATCTGATCGACGATGCCTTGAGCATTATCAGGTCCAAGCACGATAAATTTGTCGTAGGGAGGCAGGGTTCCGGTGACATCATCAATCAGTCGAGCTTGATCTCCGGCGACTCGATAAAAGAAACCAGGCTGCCCAAAGATTTTTCCGATCGCCCCTGCAACAAACGCCAGAAATACACGCACAGGTCCAACGATGTTAATTAAGGTCTGCAATCCGCACGCGGTTGCAAGGCTCGAAGTCGGCAAAAATAGATAGCACAGCCGCGTCGCCAACCAGCCGGGTTTAATCTCGCTGGGGTGAATAAAGCGTCCTTGCATGATGGCGAGAGGCGATTCTCCGATCGTTACCACGTCGCCAGGTCGGGCGTGAGGCACGACATAGCGGCGCACCACTTCAATCGGATCGTCTAACTCGGTCAGCAGATGAGTCCGAATCGGCAACACGTCTGAGTTAGCGGCGGGTCGCCAGCGTTTAGAGTCATCGGTGCTAGGAAATTTGAGCGGCACGACGATGTGACGAGTTTTGAGAATTCGCCCTTGAGGTCCGTAGGTAACGTAATGAACCTGCACCCAAGCGACTTTGAGATCGCTGAGGTTTTGTCCTTGGACATCGATCGAGATCTCGATCGGGTCTTCGCCGCCGACTTTGACGATTCGACTTTCCCAATAGTGATCGTCTCTGACCGCAGCGTCTGAGTGGCGAGGCGTAACGCGAGTGTCGGTGGTGACTCCTTCTAGACTGCCGGACGAGAGGAGTGTGACGTGTGCTCGAATCTCTGGCACCATGACTTCGAGTCGGCGAGTTCGGTTGCGAAACTCTAGATTGCCGACTAGCAAGTAGCGCTGCGGCTCATAGAGGTCAAACTCCCACTTTCCAGAGGTCAGTTCTAGATCGTTGCCGGGACGCTGCCGATATTGCGCTTCGAGTGCTAAAAGGATCAGCACGACCAAGCCAATCGCGCTGCCGATGATGCCGATGAAGACGCTCTCGATAATTGCCACGAGTGATGCTCTTATATAACGCTGTAACAAAGTCTAGAGCAAAAGGGGAAATGGGAAAAAGTTTTGAACTTTGAATTGGTCGCGATCGTCTTCTTAACTACAGGATTTGTGCCGTTTCATACAGTCGTCTCAAAATCGCTGTAATTTTCGCTCCATACTGCAAATCGGCTGCCCAACGTCCGCTCAACTGATCGATGAGGGGCGCAACCCCACGGGTCACGAAGTTAAATCGAGGATTCACGCTCTCTTGGGTGAGTGGAGCAGTGCTGGCATAGGCTTTGAGAAGCTGAATGTGCGCTCTGACTCCGATCCGAGCACTGGGAAACGAGGCTCCGGCAGGAGTGCCTGCCACGTCGCCTAGCCCCGCGAAATTGTTTTGACTCGGCTTGACCACCTCCCCAAAGCGCAAAAAGTCTGTTTCTAACAACATTTGAGAAAAGGCGATATCGTAATTTACGCCTTCAGCTTTGCCCTCTTCGCGATAGAGTTTGGCAATATCTGGAAACTGAGTCAGAGCCGACGCATTATTGTTTTTAAGAAATAAGTTGAGATTGGCTTCGGTGGTGATTCCGCTACTCATAATCTGATCGAGCGAACCCGCACACACTTTAAGAATTGATCGCAGCAGCACGGTGCGAGTCTGAGCATCCCAACCGACGACGATGTTGAAGTTTCGCAAGTCAACGGCTCTGACAAACACGACTCCGCGATAGTTGAGGCGGCGTATGTTTGGGTCGGTCGATAGATCAACGCCTAGCTGATCAGCCAGGTCGATCGGAATATAGGCATTGCCGCTGACGAGAATTCCTTTCTCTCCGTAAATTTGACCGTTGAGGTTGATGCTGATTGACTCATAGGGGTCAGTGGGTGTTGGAGTCGGTGTTGGAGTTGGGGTCGGTACTGGCAACCCTGCGATCGTGCGACTCCAGGCGATCAGACCGTCTGCGGTGCCTGCGGCGAGATCGCGGCGCTGGTTTTGTAAAATGAAGCGATCGTCAGGATTGGTGAGAAATCCCACTTCCATCAGCAGGGATGGGGGGACGGGTTGGCGACAAAATGCCAGACTGCCGAGCGGCGTTGCGGTGTCGGGCTGAATGCCACGGCTTGGCAGTTGAGGAACGCGGCGCACGAGCGATCGCAGCACCAGATCAGCGTGACCTTTGCGCTCGTTATTGTTGGCGATGTAGTAGACGGTGGCACCACGAGTCGAAGGATTTGAGAAGGCATTGGCGCGAATTTCTAACGCGACATCAGTGCGGCTCCCTCGTGCATTAATCCAGGCATAAGTGGCGCTAGGGCTGAGTTCGTCGGGCACTGACAAGACTTCTGCCCCTCGCGATCGCAGTTCTGCCACTACGAGATCGCGCGTCAGGATCATTTCTCTGGCTTCGGTTGTGCCTGCAACAATGGCTCCGGGTTCGCTTACGCCATTGACGCGATCGCCATGTCCGGCTGAAAGAAAGATTCGTCCCATCAGATATCCGTGATTAGTGAGTGAAGTTGCTTAAAATTTGTAACTCAAAATTCGCTGCTTAAACCTTATATCTCAAATGACTCATCTGAAGTGATCGCGGCTGGTTTTCTCGGTTCATTCTTCCTTTGCTAGGAATCCCTGGTCTAAAGCATCTTGAATCAGCGCTTCTGCAAATTCTCCCAAACGCGGTGAGCCAAGGGCGATCGGAGCAATTCGCTGCCGAACTTTGGCGATCGTCACGCCTGCCTTTTTCCAGGTGCCGCCTTGGGTATGGTAATTGTGCAAAATCGGCTGCAAGCGATCGAGGGCAGTCGCAAAGCGCGCATCGGCAGAGTGTTTAGCTTCAAATTCTTCCCAGAGCGATCGGAGTTGGTCGGTTTGATCGGCGGGAAGTAGCCCAAAGATGCGATCGGCAGCGGCTTTTTCGCGATCGGCTTGAGTTTTGATGGCTTGCTCGTCATAGCAGAAGGTGTCTCCAGCGTCGATTTCAACGAGGTCGTGAATCAGCACCATTTTGAGCACCCGGACTAAGTTCATCTCGGCTTCGGCGTATTCGGAGAGCAAAATCGCCATCATTGCCAGGTGCCAAGAATGTTCTGCGTCGTTCTCTCGCCTAGATTTGTCGATTAACAGCGTTTGTCTCAAGACGTGCTTGAGCTTGTCGATTTCGATGATGAACTGAAGTTGTTGATGCAGTCGCGTATGATCAGATTCCATTATGAATTTAGTGACTGAATTTCTAAAAAACCTTTATTCTAAATGGCAGACTCGCCGCCTCGTCGGATATAAAGTATATGTGTACTACATAATTAAACTCTCGCTGCAACGATTCATCTTACCGTGACTCTTTATGAACGTCCCTCGTCTTCACCCTGACACGATCGAACAGGTCAAACAGCGACTCGATATCGTCGATATTGTCTCTGAACATGTCGTGCTTAAAAAACAGGGCAAAGATTTCACGGGGCTGTGTCCGTTTCATGATGACAAATCGCCGAGTTTTAGCGTCAGTCCGAGTAAGCAGTTTTATTATTGCTTTAGCTGTGGGGCGGGCGGCAATGCGATTAAGTTTTTGATGGAGTTGGGGAAGCGATCGTTCAGCGAAGTTGTCCTCGATTTGGCAAAGCGCTATCAGGTTGCTGTCCAAACGTTAGAACCCGAACAACGGCAAGAATTGCAGCGTCAACTCTCAGTGAGAGAGCAGCTTTACGAAATTTTGGCGCTGACCGCACGATTTTATGAACACACGCTCAATCAAAGTCACGGAAAATTCGCCCTGGAGTATTTGCAGAACGATCGCAAGCTCGACCAAGCCACGATTCAGCAGTTTCAACTCGGTTATGCTCCCGGCGGGTGGGAAACGCTCTATGGATATCTGGTGGAGCAAAAACATTATCCAGTGGCGCTGGTTGAAAAGGCGGGATTGATTGTGCCGCGCAAAACGGGAGATGGGTACTACGATCGCTTCCGCGATCGCCTGATGATTCCCATTCTCGATTTGCAAGGACGGGTGATCGCCTTTGGCGGACGGACTTTGAGCGACGAACAGCCCAAGTATCTCAACTCGCCCGAAACAGAGTTATTTGATAAAGGCAACACGCTGTATGGATTGGACAAAGCCCGATCGACGATCGCCAAACAAGATCAAGCTGTCGTCGTGGAGGGATATTTTGATGTGATTGCTTTACACGCAGGCAAAGTCACTAATGTAGTTGCTTCGTTAGGAACTGCCTTAAGTATTGGTCAAGTTCGGCAATTGTTGAAATACACCGAATCTAAGCAAATTATCTTTAACTTAGATGCAGATCGTGCAGGGGTGCAAGCCGCCGAACGAGCGGTTGGAATATTAGCATCGCTAGCTTATCAGAACGAAGTGCGACTGCGGGTTTTGAATATTCCCGACGGTAAAGATCCCGACGATTTTCTCAAAACTCACTCTGCTGCGAGTTATCATGATCTCTTAGATGACGCGCCGTTGTGGATTGATTGGCAAATTCAGCAAGCGCTGATCGGCAAAGACCTGAAGCAATCAGACCAGTTTCAGCTAGTGGTAGTTGAAATGGTAACGCTGTTAGGCAACCTGCTCAACCCTACAATTCGCACACATTACATCCACCATTGCGCCGAGCTTTTGAGCCAGAGCAATAGTCGGATGCTGCCACAAATCGAAGAGGATCTGCGGCTTCAGGTACGGGGTCAACGTTGGCATGGGCGATCTCAAAAATGGGGAACACCTGGAGAACGCACCCTTCTAGAAGAATCAGAAGCCTTGCTGCTCAGACTTTATCTACATTCTCCAGCGCATCGAGGCGCGATCGTTGAGGCGTTAGACGTTCAAGACTTAGAATTTAGCCTGTCTCATCACCGATTTTTGTGGCGGCAAATCGTGGAGATCGAAAGATCGGGTCAAGACTCGCAACAGCTCCCCGATTTGATGTCGTGTTTGCGTGATCGCTGCACCGACTTTCCGAGAGAGATGACGCAGGTGTACACACTGTTTGAACTCAATGAGAAAACCGAGCGCGACATCCTCCGTGCTGAGTTAGGAATTCGCTCAGCCGCCGCTGCGCTTGAAGAAATCATGTGCGAAAAGCGCCGCCGCCACTTCGTAGACTTGTGGAAGACCACCGATATCATTATCAACCCAGAACTCGGTCATCACTATCAACAGAAAATGCAGGCGGAAGTGAAACGCATTCAAGAACTCAAACACCAGCGCGAGGTAAACTTTGTAGATTTGGCAAAAGTCCCGATCGTGGGCGAGTTGTCTTAGCTCGACTTTATCCAAAACGGGGTCGATGAATGAGTCAAAAGGGAGCCGACCTCAAAGAGGTCATTGCCGACTCCCTCATGCTCAACGTTTTACAGTTGAATAGTGGTTTTGTCGTGCAACTCCTCTATTTGAATTAGGGAACCACTGCCGATGATGATATTGAACTTCACTAAAGAACGTTCAATTTGATATCCCGGCAACACTCGGACAATTTAATATTCAGTCGTTAGATCACTCGTGCCATCCCATTTGAGTAATGCCAGTTGATTCGATGCAATCTCACTCAGTTGTGAAACAAAATCTTCAATGGCATCGCTAATGTTTGGAATAACACCAGACGACATGAAGATATAACGCTCTTGTAAATCTAAAGTAACGCTGACTCAATAACATCTTTCCGTGGAGCAACGCAACTCAACGGTGAACGAAATTGAGCTAGGCACGATCGTTCTAAATCCCATAGTACTTTGTCCTCTCTAATTAGTTAAAGAGGACAAAAACACTGATCTCTCAGATATTCGGTAGGGGTAAAGAATGGTTGCAGGATATTGATTCCAGCCTTTCAAGACCCTAGAGCAAAGCTGACGGTGTACAATCATGAACGCCTCCTGAGTTATCGATAGTAACTAAGGATGGAAGTCCTCGGAGTCTGATTGTCCAGATCAGGCTTCGGGGCACAACTTCATCACTGCGATGTATTCTACAAGAGTTTTTGGTTTTTTGGAATGCTGAGTTTTTGGGAAGGGGCGATCGACTCTGGAGGATTCAACCTCCTCAATCCGCCCATTCTTTAACCTTCTCACCGAAAGAAGAACTAAAAACTCTGAATCTCAAAGCTTTTAGAACAATACTCTGGACAAAATTTGAGCAGATTTTAAGGCTCCAACCCTTATTCTGCCGTGGACAAGATCTTTTTTTCCAAGTCAGAGGCAGAGCTAACTTTGAAAAAATAGCCCGATCCTTGAACCATAAGCTCTGAAAGCCTTGTGGAACCG
>JBBQYE010000058.1:0-13487 GCA_038208945.1 Leptolyngbyales cyanobacterium
GGCGGAAATGACGGGGCAGCAGGTTCCTTACTTATTGCGGGCGGCACGCGGAGAAGTGCTCGATCGTCCTCCTGTGTGGATGATGCGACAAGCGGGTCGCTATATGAAAGCCTATCGAGATCTGCGGGATCGCTACCCCTCGTTTCGTGAACGCTCAGAGATTCCAGAGGTGGCGATCGAGATTTCGCTTCAGCCCTGGAAAGCCTTTCAGCCAGACGGCGTAATTCTGTTTTCAGATATCGTTACGCCCCTACCGGGGATCGGCGTTGAGATGGATATTGCTGAGGGCAAAGGTCCGATTATCGAGTCACCGATTCGCACTCAGGCGCAAGTCGATCAACTGCGTCCGCTAGAGCCAGCAGAATCTTTGCCGTTCATCAAAGAAATTCTCACGGCACTGCGTCAAGAAGTCGGCAATCAGTCAACCGTGCTGGGCTTTGTCGGCGCACCCTGGACACTGGCAGCATATATGGTTGAGGGCAAAGGCTCTAAAACCTATTCCGTGATCAAAAACATGGCGTTCTCAGATCCCACCATTCTGCATCAACTGCTAGGCAAATTGGCAGACTCGATCGCCACTTACATCCGTTACCAAATCGACTGTGGTGCTCAAGTCGTGCAGATGTTTGACTCGTGGGCGGGTCAACTGAGTCCGCAAGATTACGACACGTTTGCACTACCCTATCAGCAGCGCGTTTTTAAGCAAGTCAAGCAAACCCATCCCGACACGCCGCTAATTTTGCTGGTGAGCGGCAGCGCAGGTGTCTTAGAGAGAATGGCACAGTCGGGAGCTGATATTGTCTCCGTCGATTGGTCAGTCGATATGGCAGATGCTCGTGCCCGATTAGGCAAAGAGGTCAAAGTGCAGGGAAATATTGACCCCGGTGTTTTGTTTGGCTCTAAAGAGTTCATTCGCGATCGGATTCTCGACACTATCCGCAAAGCAGGTAATCGAGGACACATTCTCAACCTGGGACATGGTATTCTTCCCCTTACACCTGAAGAAAATGCGGCGTTCTTCTTTGAAACTGCCAAGCAGGTTGATAAGCTACTAGCTACATCAACTTATTAAGGGTGAAACACTCGACACTCTACCTGCGCTCAAATGACCACAAAGCGAATCTTGGTGACTGGTGCGAGTGGCTGCATCGGTCACTACATTGCCGAAGCGTTAATTCAAGAAACTGAGCATGAATTGTTTTTGCTGGTCAGAAACCCTGACAAGCTCAAGCTAAACGTTCAGGCTCGTCCTGGTATCACGGTGATTTGCGCTGATATGCGAGACGTTGGGCAGCACAGCAGTCTCTTAAAAACCATCAACTGCGCGGTGCTGACGGCAGCGGCGTGGGGCGGCGATGAAGTTTATGACATCAACGTCGCGAAAACCCTGGAGTTAATGAGCCTGCTCGACCCCGATGTCTGCGATCAAGTCATCTATTTCTGCACGGCGAGCGTGTTGGGTCGCGACAATCAGCCACTTAAAGAGGCGGGTGAGATTGGCAGCGATTACATTCGCTCTAAATATATTTGCTATTCGCGGCTGAGCGAGTTGGCGATCGCGCCCAAAATCACCACGGTGTTCCCCACTCTCGTGTTGGGAGGGGGCGATGGCTATCCTCTTTCACACATTTCGTCGGGCATTGCAGATGTCGTGAAATGGATCAAGTTGATTCGCTTTTTAGATGCTGAGGGCAGTTTTCACTTTGTTCACGGTCGAGATATTGCTCAAGTAGTGCGGCATTTAGTCGAGCATTCTGCTGGCGAAAACGAGCCGCGTGACTTGGTGTTAGGCAACGAGAAAATCACGGTCAATCAAACGATCGAAGAAACCTGTGATTATCTCAATCAAAAAATCTATTTCCGCATTCCGCTCTCACTCTGGCTGGCAGATCTATTTATTTTCCTGTTTCGCATTCAGATGGGCGACTGGGATCGGTTTTCACTCCACTATCTGCACTTCACCTACCAAAATGCCGTCAGCCCCGCCACGTTTGGACTACCGACCTACTGTGCGACGCTTTACGACGTTTTAAAGATTAGTGGAATTCCCCGACGGCAACCGCGACGTTCCAAAATCAGAGAGCCTGAATGAATTCTAAAATCTCTTGCTAGAAATGTTGGAAGCTTGAAAGCAAGACGATACGCTCAAAAAGTCTGTGATGGGTCACGTTTTTTGTATGAGGCTTTGTAAATTATGCGCGTTTTGCTCATTTACCCTCAGTTTCCCAGAACCTTCTGGTCGTATGAAAAATTATTAGAACTAATCGATCGTAAAGTTCTTTTGCCGCCGTTGAGTTTGGTGACGGTCGCCGCGATTTTGCCTCAGACCTGGGAGTTTAAGCTAGTCGATCGCAATATCCGTTCAGTCTCTGACGAAGAATGGAACTGGGCAGAGTTAGTGATCGTGTCTGCCATGATTGTGCAGAAAGAAGACATGCTCAACCAAATTCGAGAAGCCAAACGCCGCCATAAATCGGTCGCGGTCGGCGGACCTTATCCGACCTCGATTCCTCATGAGCCTGCTGAGGCGGGCGTTGACTACTTGATTCTCGATGAGGGCGAAATCACTTTACCTCTATTTGTCGCTGCGTTAGAGCGAGGTGAGACCCACGGAACGTTTCGATCGGAGGGTGAGAAGCCTGATATCACGGGCACGCCGATTCCCCGATTTGACTTGCTAGATTTTACTGCCTACGATGCGATGTCGGTGCAATTTTCGCGCGGATGCCCCTTTCAGTGTGAGTTTTGCGACATTATCGTGCTCTACGGTCGCAAACCTCGCACCAAAACTCCTGAGCAACTGTTAGCAGAACTGGATTATCTTTATGATCTCGGCTGGCGGCGACCCGTGTTTATGGTCGATGACAACTTCATCGGCAATAAGCGCAACGTCAAACTGTTTCTCAAAGAACTCAAAGTTTGGCAAGAAACCCATCAGTTTCCGTTTCGGTTTAGCACCGAGGCTTCGATCGATTTGGGGCAAGATGCCGAGTTGCTGGAGTTGATGAGTCAGTGCAACTTCAACGCAGTCTTTTTGGGCATTGAAACGCCCGATGAAGAAAGTCTAGCGATGACGAAGAAATTTCAAAACACCCGCAATTCTCTTGCAGACTCGGTGGAGGCAATCACGCGATCGGGCTTACGCATCATGGCAGGGTTTATCATCGGCTTTGATGGTGAAAAAACGGGTGCGGGCGATCGCATTGTCCAGTTTGCTGAAGCAACCAGCATTCCCACTACCACGTTTGGAATGCTGCAAGCATTGCCCAACACGGCGCTATGGCATCGCCTTGAAAAAGAAGGCAGAATGCTTGGACAAAGCAATCTCAATCAAACGACGCTGATGAATTTCGTCCCGACTCGCCCTTTAGAAGAGATTGCGCGAGAGTATATTGAGGCATTTTGTGAGCTATATGACCCGGAACGATTTCTCGATCGTACCTATCGGCACTTCTTAATCATGGGTGCCCCTAAGTGTAAACTGCCGTCAAAGCCGATTAGCTGGGTCGAACTGCGAGCGCTTTTGATCATCGTCTGGCGACAGGGAATCAAGCGCAGCACTCGCTGGAAGTTTTGGCATCACCTATTCAGCATGATGAAACGCAACCCTGCGGTCTGGAAGCACTATCTCTCGACCTGTGCCCATGAAGAGCATTTTCTAGAATATCGCCAGATTGTGCGCGATCAGATTGAAGCTCAGGTGCAAGACTATTTGACCGAAGCGGAGCGGCTCAAAGGTCAGGACGTGGCGATCGCACCTAGCAGCCTCATGAGTCGCTAATGGCTGTAGCAGTCTGGCGATCGTGGGAATTTTCCTGTGATTGTCAGACCGCTTCTAGAACGTGTTTTAAACGTCCGACGATGGGTGCCTTAGCTTTAAAGATCCCCCTCAAACAGTCGCCTGACAATTAGACAGCTTAGGAGTTTGAACGAGGATAAGCGCCCAATTTCCACATAAAAGCAGCCACTAGATTAGTGAGAATATGAGCGACGATCGGCACCAATAAGTTGCCCGTCCAGATCGCGCTATAGCCTAACAGTGCGCCAATGCAGGTTGCCCAAACGACGTATGCCCACTGTTTAAAGTTGCTGAGATGCAGCACCCCAAAACAAACGCTAGAAATCAAAACGCCTTCTAAGGTGAGACCAAACTCAGGCAGCATAACTCCGCGAAACAGCAATTCTTCGCTTAACCCAGGCAGCAACCCCAGCCAAACCAAATCAGGAATGAGCAGCGGTTTGAGCACGAGTTCAAGATAGTAATCGGCGCTGACGCGATAGGCTGCCCAAAACCGATAGATGATCGAGCTAGCGATCGTGATCGAGACTCCTAACCCGACCCCTTGCAAGATGGCTTCTGCGCTCACGGTCACGGGCAACAAGTTGACTGAGCCAAGCTGCATCCAAAATTTGGACACGAGCAGCAGCACAACGGCGGTTACGCCCATTGCAATCAGGACTTGAGTGCGGGTTAACGGCTCCATTTCTGGAGTTTCAGGGATTTGTGCCACTGGAATTCCGGGGGGTAAGGTTTACGAGAGCGGGTATCACACTATAGCTCAGGCTACCAAATTGCAGATTAGATGACTGCATCCGTTTCTAGACGGCGCAGAGGCGCGATCGCCGGATTGAGCGCTTTGTGATCGATCCCAGCCCGATCGCACACCAACACGCCTAACGCTTCTAGATAAGAATTTACCGAGATGGCAGTGATCCCCAGAGAGTCTGGAGGAACCTGCATTTTTGTGTGGTTCTCTCTAACGGCAATGATTTTAGCGGAGGATTGGCTGAGACTCATTACAGCACTTCCGCCACAAGCGGTTTCTGGAATGACGATCGCATCAATCTGATCTGCCCACACATCGTTAGAGTGAACGTTAGAAAGAATGCTTTGAGTAATGAATTGAGGAGCGCGACTTAAACCCACCAAAACACAGGGAAGAAACGTAAATCCTAATTCTTCGGCGGCAGATCGGGGTGACAGTTCCGCCTCTAAGTGCAATGGCAACAAGGCAGGCGCATGGGCACAAGGAATTTGAAAGGTTCGCACAATCAGATGGCTAATTACAGCTTCGGCACCCGCTAACGGATCAACGCCTTGACCGTGACGATAATCGTGCAGAGCCTCGCTGCCACAATCATCTGGAAATCGCGCAACAACGGCGATCGCGGTGGCTCCTGCTTTGTGAATCAGTTGATCTGCGGCTCTCAATAAGCTGTCGGGGTGCTCGATCGTGCCCCAAGTCGCGCCAGACGTTGCAGTTTTTAACTCGACGTTTAGCGGCTGATCGGTGATTACATACTCGGTGAGATTCAGTCCGAGTGTGGCTCGTGCCGCGTCCGCCGCTTGTAAATGTCGCAGTCGCAAATCGGAGTCGATGGCACGATCGAGAATCAATCCAATCCGATTTTGATGCACGGGACGCAATCCCCAACTGCCAGCCGCCACCTGATCGAGTCCGTAACCCTCGACGTATAGGGCATTTGGTAGATTCCAATAAAGCTGGGCACCGTTGAGAACGTTGGGGTGAGTGATCAGGTGATCGCAAACCTGTGCCATCATTCGCGCCACTGGAAGCGCATCGCCTGCATAGCCTCCGATCGCGGCTCCGATCCCGGTTGGCACAATCAGAACGACAGTATAGGGGCGTTTAGTCATGGAGAAGTCGTTACGATCGCTTCGATCTGGGCTGTTTGGTTCTCAGTGTTCACGCTAGTGACCGCCCAACGGAGAGGTTCGCCGTGGGTTCGCAATGTAGACTCGATCGCGAGCTGCATTTCGGCTAGTGTTGCTTGCAGGTCAACTTCAGTGGTGACAAAGTGTGTATTCATGATTGTCGAAACGATGCCCAAATCATTCATTCTAGTGTCGTTAAACTACTTGTTTTGATGCTGTCCAAACTGTAGGTGATAGACGGTTTCTTCTTTCTCAGTAGCGATTTTGAGATCCGATCGAGGAAACGTCACACAGAGCAAAGCATATCCCTGATCCTGCAATTCTTGACTCACGCCCATGCCGTCGGTTTGATCGATGATTCCTTCCAAGATTTGAGCCGCGCAGGTGGTGCAGACTCCAGCCGTACAAGAACTGGGCAAATCTAACCCTAATTTATTTGCAACTTCAAGAACTGTTCGATCATCGGGGACTGCGATCATGTGAGTGTGTCCCCGATGCAGAATTTCAACGTTGTAGATTGCCATTTTAACTATGATTTTGCGTGTGTTCCCATTCTTATATTAAATGAATCGCAGCGTTGAAGCGGACAATCTACTTCAACACTAAAAAATCACTTTGCTTAAAAGAAACCGCCCTGTCCGTCGAAATCTAAAACTCGAAACTCAAAATAGGATTAGGCTAGTAATAATCTGCTTGATTTTCTAATTCTGCCCGATGCTAATTCCTCTCAGTCGCAAAAAGTTAGAACAGTTAATTCCCGCCGTGGGGACAGGTGCTCAGTATGTCTACTGTTGGGGCAAGTTTCCCGATCTTCTGCTGCGGGTGCTGATCTCAATCTCGGCTCTAGCGGTAATTTTGTTGGTGAGTTGGATATTGCCGATCGAAGCGCTGCGCGGACTTCGCTTCTTTTTAGGATTGTTTGCCCTGGTCTATTGGCTGTGGCGACCTGTTTTGCAAGCAGGACTGAAGAATATTGAATATCGCCGCTATAAATATTCAGGGTTTTTGCGCGGCGAAGTCACCGATATCTATCTCTCAGACGAAGTGGTTGGAACCCAAGAAACCGTCAACGATCGCGGCGAATTAGTCGTCGTCGAAAACCGAGAGCGCAAGTTAAATCTTGTGGTCGATGATGAGTCTGGGTTTATGACCGAGCTACAGGTGCCCCTCAAGCGAGACTATCAGGCGATCGCGCCGGGTGACACCGCCGAAATGGTCGTGCTTTCAAATCGCCCCGACCTCAGCCGAATTGCAAAAGTCACCGATATTTTTATTCCCCGCTGTGGCGTGTGGGTAAGTGACTATCCCTATTTGCGGCGAGACGAGTTTGAGTCGGTGAGCCGTCGATTAGACGCAGGAGGCGAGGTGGACGATCGTGACTATGATGAGTCGCCGCGCCGCCGTGTTGAAGCCGATCAGCCAGCTTCTAACCGTCGAAAATCTAACCGCAGCGCGCGAAGTAGTGCGCCTAAAAATCGTCGTCCTCGCAAAAATGCTGGGCGGCGATCGAGTACCCGTAGAAGTTCTGATTATTAAGGAACTTGTTATAAAATCGTATGTTGCCGCTGCCCGTAGGTTTTGGCTCCGCTTAATACACTGGGGTGTGTTTAAAAACTCTCTCGCTGCAATTCTGCTTGCCCTGAACTGGAGTTAGGGTTAACCTTGGGAAAGTTCGTTGAAACGGACTCAGGGTTTGACCTACTGAAAACTTGCTCTCGACGATTTACGATTCTGTATGAAGAGCGCTTTCCATTCTAGTTTGACCCTTGACACAAATTAGTTGACATACCCACTACGTTAGAAGACGTTGCTGGATGCTTGAACTATTTGGGAGAGTCGAAGAGTTTAGAAGAAATAGAAGATGTGATCTGGCAGGGTGTGGTGGAGCAATATGATCGCCGTCAAACTGCGTCTTAGGAATCACGATCGGGCTTTAGTTATGAACGCTGAGAATTGTCGCCTCTAGCTAGAAGTGCGGCGATTCTGGCGGTTAGAGAGCGATCGATTGCTCAAGGTGCGATCGATCGCACGAGCTAAATATAGGTATAAACGACCTACCGGAAATATTTGCGTATATTTACGACGTGTCTTGTATATGCTTTTTGTAAAGATAATCAATAATACTAGTAAAGCCAGTGGACTTAGATAAAAATAGCACTCAGTGAACCTATTCAACTGGGTGAACTTACTGGGGCATCTTCAAGAGGGGTCTACCAAACCACTTCACCTTTATGGAGATATTTAATTCATGACGACTTTGAGCAACGCGAAAAAACTGTCTATCATCGCTGCGGGCGCTATTTGCCTCAGCTTAGGCGCAATGAACCCGGCTCAAGCACAATTGCCCAGTCTTGTTCTTGTAGCAGTAGGACCAGCAAAGTCTATTCCAACCCCTGCCCTCTTACCAGGTCTGATTGGCTTAGGTTTGGGTGTCCTTCGCAAGCGTAAAGCTGCGGCAGGGGCAGGGGAGACCGAGAGCTAAGCCATCCATCCAATTTGAGTTGTGAGACCGCAGAATGTCCTCAAACTTGGGGGCTGGGGGGAGCAACCCCGTTCTGCTGCTCACGAACCACTTAGGATTGCTACGAAGACGATCGTGACTAGGCGGCGCTCGTCTCTCTAACTTCGCACAGAAAGGCAAAGGGTAAAGGGAGCAATTTACTCTTTGCCTTTTCTGATTTGGTGAGAAACAATCGCTTCCTCAAGCTCAGTCCACTCTCTACAATGAGAAAACAGTCTTTCAACATCTGATTGTGAAAAAACGAGTCACGCTGACTTTCCCCAAACGATCGGTGCAAATGCCTGTCACTTATCGGTTGGCAAAAGATTACAACGTTGCAGCAAACATTATTCGAGCGCAGGTGGCTCCCAATCAAATTGGCAAGCTGGTCGTCGAGCTATCGGGCGATATCGATCAGCTAGATGCCGCGTTAGAGTGGATGCGATCGCAAGATATCGGCGTGTCGTTTGCCAGTCGCGAAATCGTGATCGACGAAGACACCTGCGTCCACTGTGGCTTGTGTACCGGAGTCTGCCCAACAGAGGCACTCACCTTAGATCCCCAGTCGTTTAAGCTGACGTTTACCCGATCTCGCTGCATTGTCTGCGAACAGTGCATTCCTACCTGCCCTGTGCAAGCGATTTCAACAAACTTTTGAGTCAGCGATCGAATCGTCAAGCGATCGCTGCAAAATAGTAGATGAACTCCATCCGCAATATTTTTCTGTGCAGACTTCCCAATCTCCTTATCTTGAAATCGGCAAAATCGTCTCGACCCAAGGCTTAAAGGGAGAAGTGCGCGTGTATCCCGATTCTGACTTTCCTGAGCGATTTATCGAGCCAGGAAAACGCTGGATTCTGCGATCGAATGCGGCGCAGCCCGAAGAAATTCAGCTTGTAAAAGGTCGCTATCTTGACGGCAAAGGCTTATACGTTGTGCAGTTTGCCGGAGTCAACACCTGCGAAGAGGCAGAAGCGCTGCGGGGCAGCAAGATTTTAGTCTTAGCCAGCGATCGACTTGACCTTGAAGAGGGCGAATTTCACGTCGCCGACCTGATTGGACTCCAGGTATTTGATCAAGCCACTCAAACCCAAGTCGGAACGGTTGTCGATATTTTATCCGCCGGAAATGACTTGCTACAAATCCAGCGAGAAGGATCTGAGAGCCGGATTTTAGTTCCGTTTGTGATGGCGATCGTGCCGATCGTCGATCTCAAACAAAACCGGATAGAGATTACGCCCCCACCCGGTTTAATCGATTAAATTCGTTAGACAAACCGCGTGAGATTGACGCGATAGCGGTCTTTTTTCGTCACCATCATGTCGCCCACTTCAACCCGTCCCTTGCCGCGAATGGCGATTAAGTCACCGGGCTTAACGGTGTAGCTCGTCGAGTTGATGTCCTTCCAGTTGACACGCACATCGCCTGATGAAATCAAATCTGCCATCTTGCTGCGCGACATTCCAAATCCGGCTGACGCGATCGCATCGAGTCGCATCGAGGCTTCAACGGTCGTCAATTCTTTTTTCTTGGGTTCTCGAATCTTGAGTTCGCTCAACGGAAGCGGCTGCACTTTGACGGGCACCGATCGCACTTGAGTCAAACTTGCCTGAAAGAACTCTACCAAATCAGGAACCACGATCGCTTGGGCACCCCGTTCGCCCAACACAATGATGTCACCCACTTTCTCGCGCACGATTCCCGTTCCTAAAACTGCGCCCAAAAAGTCGCGATGACTGGCAGGGTCAAAGAGAAAGTTTCCGGCAATGTTGAGGGCAACCACCTCGACTTGCTCAACATCAAGCGGCAACTCCGATCGAGCGATCGCCAGCCGCTGCCGTTCTGCCTGCGGGTAGCCGCCCCACGCCACCATCTGCACATCGGTCAAACGCCCAAACGATCGCTGAATCTCCGCGATTTCTGGCGGCGAATAAAAATCGGTCATCACCACCTCCCAGGTTTTGACTGCCTGCTCTGCCTGATCAATCACTCTGATCACGCTATCCCGATTCTCGACACCTTTTAACAGATCTTCCTTTGGCAACATGGAGGCTAATCGTTCTTAGAAAACTTCATTCTAACGATTCACAACCCATGACTCACCCTTCGCCCTGCTAATCTAAAAATGGGAAGCCTATCGTGCAAAGTGAAACAATGAACTATCTTGTGGCAGTGCTGAACGATCGCATTCAGGCAGAAGCCGCTTACTCGGCGCTAGAGAAAGACGGACTGCCGATGAACAGCGTATCAATCTTGGGCAGAGGCTATAAAAGTGCCGATGAGTATGGCTTGATCGACCCCAATGAAGAAGCCGGAAAACAAGCCAAGGGAATGGCAATTTGGCTAGTGCCGTTTGGCTTTGTGGCGGGTTTGGCGTTTAACTCGATCACCAAACTTGACACGTTTCCGTGGGCGGGTGAACTGGGAAATCAGCTCATCGGCGGAGTACTGGGCGCGATCGGAGGCGCAATGGGCAGCTTCTTTATCGGTGGTGGAGTCGGACTCGTTGTGGGAGGTGGCGACGCGCTCACCTATCGCAATCGTCTCAACAGCGGAAAATATCTAGTGGTGGTCAAAGGCTCAGATGCCCTGACGCGCAAAGCCACAAGCATTTTGCGCCAATATGACCCAGAAAACCTACAGGGGTATTTCTATTCAAGTGATGTCTAGATATGAGTTGCCCTCACCCTCAATCCCTCTCCTGCGGGAGAGGTCTAGGGTAAGGGTAAATTGGACAGCGGTTGATTGCGATCGCTAATCTTCGCCAAAACACTGTTGATGGACTCCCCCTTCAAACTCTATCTATTGGAATAGCAGCTTGAAACGCTAGAGGAAAACTGATATGACTATCACCGCGATCGAGCTACCGACGGAAAAAATTGCTCAATTTTGTCACAAGTGGCAAGTCACCGAGTTTGCCCTGTTTGGTTCCGTCTTGCGGGATGACTTTCGCCCCGACAGCGATATTGATGTAATGGTGCAATTTCATCCAGATGCTCACCCCAAGTTCAGTACCTTGGATCGGATGGAAGCAGAGCTAAAAACCATTTTTCATCGAGACATTGACTTGATTACCCGCCAAGGCATTGAAACCAGTCGTAACTACTTACGCCGCCAAGAAATTCTTTCCTCTGCTCAGGTAATTTATGCAACGGGATCTTCAATTCCTGCTTGATAGGCTGCAATCCGCAGAACTCATCATGCTCTACATGGCTCAATTCTCGAAAGATGAGTTCGTCGAAAACATACAGCTTCAAGATTCAGTGATCCGACGATTGTTGGTGATTGCTGAAGCCGCAAGACGAGTTTCCGAACCAACTCGACAGACCTTGCCGAACGTATCATGGCAAGAGATTAACGGAATGCGAAATCGGTTAGTTCATGACTATGATGACGTGAACCTCAATATCGTTTGGGACGTGGTTCAATCTGAGATACCGACTCTGATTGAAGAATTGAAGTTGCAAGTTCCTCCTGAATATTGAGAGGACTAATTCCTGAGCTTTTTGCCGTCCGTAAAATTTGCTGAACTGAGCCGCTCGCCGTCACCCCGATCGAGAGTCCAGCAAGAATACCGTTGACATCCTCTACGCCCAACCCTTCTTACCCAGTCCTCTATGGAGGGAAACCCTCCTACAAGGCTGGGCGCTTCGGGTGTGGACGCAGATTCCCAAGCCTCACGACTTAGGTTTCTGCTTCACAGGCACTTGACTAGACATTCTTACCCAGTCCTCTACGGAGGGAAACCCTCCTACAAGGCTGGGCGCTTGCTGCCCCCGTCAGTACGCCTCCACAGACCGCTTCTTCTACGCTGTGCCCCAGCGCGGATAATCCTCGATTGCGGATTACTTGTCCTGCCGCTACATCTCGGTGTGTGGTGTAGCCACATTCCATGCAGTGATGAACCCGCTCACTCAACTCTTTCTTGCCCGTGTGCGCGTTGCAGTTCGGGCAAGTCTGACTTGTGCCATTCGGGTTCACTTTGCCAAAATGCACCTCTCGCTTCCAGCACACCCACGGCAAGATTTGATTGAGAAATTGACCAAACCCAGCATCAAGTGTGTGCTTGCCCAACATTCCTTTTGCCATGATGCGGAAGTCCAAGTCCTCAACAAAGATCATGCCAGCCTGGTCACACAGGTGATGAGCTTGCTTGAAGTGGAAGTCTTTGCGAGTGTCCGAAATGCGTTCATGCACACGGGCAATTTTCTGATTGAGTTTGCGTCTGTTGTTTGAGCCTAACGTCTTTCGCTTCAGTCTGCGTTGCAGTAATTCCAACTGGCGGTGCAGCGATTTGAAGAATTTAGGACGAGACACTAACTCCCCGTCAGAGGTGGCAAAGAACGATTCCAACCCCACATCCACACCCAGGGGATGACCGTGAATGGAAGGAGCCGGAACGGTGACATCTGCCTGCAAAGACAGCATGACAAAGTAGCCGGATGCTCGTTTGACGATTCGAGCTTGCTTGATCTCAAACCCCTCTGGGATGGGGCGAGACAACCGCAGTTTGACGACTCCTAATTGAGAAAGTTTAATCGTGTCCCCCACCATCGGATTCTTGAGCATTTGAGGAAACACGAACGAGCGCTGTCTGCCCCATTTCTTGAATCTGGGAAAGCCTAGCCCTCTGGTTTTCATGTCCTCAAAGGCTCTGTCCAATGTCCTCAAAACTTGCTGTAACACCTGTGCGTTGACGCTGCCCAATTCTGGGTTAGTTGTCTTCGCCTCTGTCAGGGATTTAGCCTGTTTGTGGTAAGTGGGGTAGGGAGCATCAGGAGCCATGATGTATTCAGCCACGAGAGAGCAAGCGTTGATGGGGCACTTGCGAGAAGCACTCCAATCCTTGCGTTCTCTTAAAGCAAAATTCCACACCTTGCGGCAAACCTCTAACACATGGTCAATGAGGGCTTCCTGATCAGTCGTGGGAATGAGCTTGTATTCGTAGCTGAAAGTAATCATGTTGAAACAGTAGCATGTCTACACGTTAATACTGTCTGTGTAGATACAGAGGAGATTGACGGTTTCCGTGCCTCCAACCGTCCGCCTATCCCCCATACGACTAAACGGAGTACCGTTATAGTCGCAGTTCTCCGGCGTTCCAGATAGAATAAAATCTTGTCTCGATCGTGCAGAATTTTATGCCAGTGATTGCATCCGCTCCTTTTTCGGCTGAAGAGATTGCTGCTGAAGGGATAAAACCCGAAGAATATGCAGACATTGTGCAACGGTTAGGTCGTCACCCCAACAAAGCCGAACTGGGGATGTTTGGAGTGATGTGGTCAGAACACTGTTGCTATAAAAACTCTC
>JBBQYE010000059.1:0-13485 GCA_038208945.1 Leptolyngbyales cyanobacterium
ATATACCCAAGTTCTGGGGATAAAGCTGCCCCAAAGTGCCTCTGTATGATTTGATATTTACAGCATTTGCACGAAGAGGATTCGGGACCCAATGACAGAAGAATTTCGCCAACGCTCCGATCTCCTTGGAACACAGGTCATTACTCGCACTACAGGCAAACGGCTCGGAGTGATCAGTCAACTGTGGGTCGATGTCGATCGTCAAGAAGTCGTAGCTCTGAGCATCCGTCCGAATCTCTTTTACGGCACTCCCCAACCGATGATGCTGTCGAGCATTCGGCAAATAGGCGATGTGATCTTAGTCGATGACGAAAATGCACTCGAAGACGTTGATCTCGACGGCTACAGCAGCCTGATCAACAGCGAAGTGATCACCGAGACGGGCGAATTGCTCGGCAAAGTTCGCGGCTTTCGCCTCAACATTGATAGCGGTAAAGTTGATACGCTGACCATCGCCTCGATCGGGCTACCCCTGATCCCCGATCAAATCGTCAGCACTTATGAGCTTCCGATCGACGAGATTGTGAGCAGTGGTCCCGATCGTCTGATCGTCTACGAAGGGGCTGAGGAGCGGATGAGCCAGGTCAGTGTGGGCATTTTAGAGCGTCTCGGCATCGGCAAACCACCGTGGGAGCGCGACGAGTCAGAACAATATCTCGCCCCCATCCGCACCGAAAACCAGTTGCCTTCTGGCGTTCGGACTCCGATTCAAACTCAAGTTCGTCAGCCCGTCGAAGAAACCTGGAACGAAGACAACTGGGGTGAGCCAGAACCGCTGCCGTTGCGCCAAGAGGCTCCTCGTCGTCAAGCAGAGATGTATTACGAAGAGGAAGAGGAAGACAATTGGAGTGCGGCGACCTCACGCGATAGCTACGAGGAAGAAGAATATGACGAGGACTATGACGACGAAGATGATTATGTCACCGAGGCTGAGTTTGAAGAGGTGAGAGAACCCGAAGTCAAATTTGACGACCCGGAAGAAGACCCTTGGAAAGACCAAGATAACGAGCCTTACACACCTCAAGCGCTGAAAATTCCTGAGAAGGTCAAGCAACCTGAATATGAGGAAGAAGGCTACTAAGTCCTCGAAAACAGGGTTAGCCAGAAAAGGAGGTTGTTTGCTTCAGAAGATCGCAAAAGCAGTTGAATCACTTCAGAATCCAATAAAGCGGGCTGAAGTGAAAATCGCTATTGCCAAACAATTCAATCTTATCCATCAGCCCGACAGAGCTTTACTGTACATAGAGCAGGCACTACAAGAGATAGGTCTCATCGATCTCGATGAAATTTATTTCATCAACAATCTAAAGTGTAAAGCTGCTGAACAACTCGCAAAAGCAGGATTGCAAAACCGCAGCGTAGTCATGCTCACTCAGACCCTTCAGTATGCTGATGCCATCGAAGATCTTGACAATCGTGACTATGCGCTGATCGATGTTTCAGAGGCTTATGCTGAAATTGGATTGTACGATCGGGCAATTCAAATTGGCTTGATGATGGAAGATGATTATAAAAAGGTATGGAGGCTATTTGACTCAATTGCTTATACAGCAATCGTTCAGCATTCTCATCATGAACAAATCCTCAACATTCTTGCAGTTATAGACGATAGCCAAGATAGAGATCATTTTTTGCTAGAAGTGGCGAATAAATATTCTGCTGCTAATCAACCGTTGCTGATTCAGGGTATGAAGCGATCGCTAAAAAACTACACAGTCGCGCTGCGTCCTGATGATAATGGAACGTTTGTTGCTTACGTTCCAGCAATTGCAGGCTGCCATGCCTGGGGAAAAACTCCAGAAGAGGCACAAGCAGAGCTTATCCACGTATTTGAGATGATTCGGGATGAGTATCAATGTTATCTAGACGGCTAGTTTTGTAATGGCGATGCTACCCGACAGGCACACGTCAACGTCAGAACCACGATCGCGCTTGCGATCCGCGTAACTCCCACAGTAGTAAAAGTCATTGCCTTCAAGCCGAAAATCAGAGGGGAGCGGTTGAGTGCAAGGGTTGCAAAAGACGATCGCCGGACTCATTCCAGCTTCTAAATAAGGCAGATTGACGTTCCAAAAAGTCCCTGGTTGGTAAGGTCGATCGTGTAATTCTGCCAAAACTTTTGCAGTCCAAAAGGCGGATAACTCCCAATCGATCGGGTTCTTTCCCTTCTTGTATTGAGAAACTGCGACTCCAGGAATTCTGTGAAAAGCGGCTTCTCTGACAGCCGCAACCGTTCCAGAAATATAGACATCTGCGCCCATATTGCCGCCTGCATTGATTCCAGACAGCACAAAATTTGCATCGGGGCAGAGATGGGTCACGGCAATGCGAACACAATCAGCAGGCGTTCCGGCGATCGAGAACTCAGTGCCCGATCGTCGCTCTAGCTGAATCGGTTTTGTCGTGGTCACCTGATGCCCACAGCCCGACTGATGATCGCGAGGTGCCACGATCGTTCCCTCACCGTTCACCGCCTTCAGCAGCGCCCGGATACCCGGAGCATCAATACCATCATCATTCGTCAAAATTAAAGTCATATTCAGTTGATCGAGTGTCTGCAAGCTCGATATACATTATGGCGATCGTGACGCAAAAAAATCCCGCTCTTTATCTAAGAGCGGGATTCTAAAAATTTGGCTAATTTTGATCTAGCTTTGCGCGACAGGCTCTTTCGCCAAAAACTTCTCTAGTTCGGTGATCGCATCGGCATCGACCTTGGTTTGCATCGGGCAAAACTTAGGACCACACATCGAGCAAAACTCAGCCGTCTTATAGATATCGGCTGGCAGCGTCTCGTCGTGATATTCCTTCGCGCGTTCGGGGTCAAGCGATAGCTCAAACTGACGATTCCAGTCAAAGTTATAGCGAGCTTTCGAGAGTTCATCATCGCGATCGCGTGCCCCCGGTCGGTGACGCGCAATATCTGCCGCATGAGCCGCAATTTTGTAGGCAATCAAACCATTGCGAACATCTTCAGCGTTGGGTAAGCCGAGATGCTCTTTGGGCGTGACATAGCAAAGCATCGCTGTGCCATACCAGCCTGCCATTGCTGCCCCGATCGCCGATGTGATGTGGTCATATCCCGGCGCAATGTCCGTCACCAGCGGACCCAACACATAGAAAGGCGCTTCCGAACACTCTTCCATCTGTTTGCGGACGTTAAACTCAATCTGATCCATCGGGACGTGCCCCGGACCTTCAACCATCACCTGAATGTCGTGTTCCCAGGCTTTGCGGGTGAGTTGTCCGAGGGTCTTAAGTTCGGCGAGTTGGGCAGCGTCAGAGGCATCGTGCTGACAGCCAGGACGCAGCGAATCGCCTAAGCTAAACGAGACATCATAGCGTTTGAAGATCTCAATGATGTCGTTGAAGTGGGTATAAAGCGGGTTTTGCTTATGGTGCGCCAACATCCAGCGAGCCAGAATGCCGCCACCACGAGAGACAATTCCCGTCAGACGATTTTTGACTAGAGGCAGATGCTCGATCAAAATTCCGGCGTGAATGGTTTGATAGTCAACGCCCTGTTGCGCGTGCTTCTCAATGATGTGGAGAAAGTCGTCTGGAGTCAGCGTCTCAATGTTGCCGTGGACACTTTCTAACGCCTGATAAATCGGGACGGTGCCGATCGGAATTGGCGAAGCTTTAATAATTGCTATCCGCATCTCATCCAAATTGCCGCCCCCGGTAGACAGATCCATCAGGGTATCTGCACCGTACTTAACTGCCAACCTGAGCTTATCGACTTCTTCATCTAAATTTGATGAATTAGGTGACGCGCCAATGTTAGCGTTAACTTTGCATCGAGACGCAATGCCGATCGCCATCGGCTCTAAGTTGGGGTGATTGATGTTGGCAGGAATGATCATCCGACCCCGCGCCACTTCGTCTCGAATTAGCTCGGCTGGGAGGTTTTCCCTTTGTGCGACAAAGTGCATCTCTTCGGTGATGACACCTTGACGGGCGTAGTGCATCTGAGACACGTTTTTGTGTCCGCTTCGCTTCGCGATCCAATCTGTCCGCATATTCGATTCCTCAAGATAAACAGCTTCCCTTCGCTGGCATTACCCAGTCTCAGGTTCTAAGGGTTTGTTCTCAGCCCTATTGGGCACCCCTAGCTCGAACGCTGATTCTACCATCCTCAGTTTGTGCTGAGGCGCAGAGTCTAAAATTCAACGGTGCGGTGCTGTCTATGCTGAGGCGATCAAAGGGGCAGGAGGGATAGTTGAGAAAGATCAGGAAATCTTTAGAAAGAAGTCTCGCTGTCCCCTTACAATCAGTTTGCAAAATCTGTAAACTCTCTGTAGGACTAATGATTTAAGCTGAATATTTCGTAAACAAAGTAAAGATATTTTGTGTACAAAAACGAACAATTATTCAGAACTGCGATCGATTCTTGCTTTTAACTCTTCGTTAGGTAATCTAGAACACGATCGCTCTCCCTCAAATCGCCTCAGTGTTTGAGAGCTAACCGTCTTGCTTCATCGTCGTAGAGTGATATAAGAGTGTTCGATCGCGTTCTCTAAAAGCAGGTTGTAAAACTGCGATCGTGTTTCTCTTTTTTAAGTATTTTTACTTGCCTAATCTCAGCGGATTTTCGTACTACATATACAACAATTGTAGTCATTCTCATGTGTCAAGGTGAAATGACCGCCTTGGCAAACGGCAAATTTTCTAGTAAACCTGATTTAGCTGCTTGTATGCGCAAGTCTTTTTGAAATCACTCGATCGCCAATCAAATTTGAAATCAAGGCTTCCAAATCTAGTTTGACATTTAGTAGGAGGTTTATATGCGGATTGCTCAAGTAGCCCCTCTGTGGGAAAGAGTTCCTCCCCCAGCTTACGGCGGCATTGAACTGGTCGTCAGCCTGTTGACCGATGAACTGGTGCGACGCGGACATGAGGTGACGCTGTTTGCCTCTGGTGACTCGCTGAGTTTAGCGACTCTCGAATCGGTTCATAGTCGTGCACTGCGCCAAGACCCTACCGTGAAGGAGTATTCGATTTACGAAATGCTTCAACTCAGCCAGGTTTACGATCAAGCTCAAGACTTTGATATCATACATTCCCACATGGGCTGTGCAGCGCTGCCCTATGCAAAATTCGTCAAAACGCCGACGATTCATACGCTACATGGCGTATTCACTTCCGACAACGAGAAGATGTTTCACCGATCGCGTCAACAGTCTTTTGTAAGCATTTCAAACGCACAAAGAGACCCAAACCTCGGCTTAAACTGCGTCTCTACGGTTTATAACGGCATTGATGTCGATAGCTACAAGTTTTATGCCCAACCGGGTGAGCCGCCTTACTTGGCATTTTTGGGTCGGCTGTCGCCCGAAAAAGGTCCTCATCTGGCGATCGAGATTGCCAAGCGCACGGGCTGGAACCTGAAAATGGCAGGAAAGATTGATATCGTCGATCGTGAATTCTACGAGCAAGAACTCGCGCCTCACATTGACGGTGAGCAGATCCAATATTTGGGTGAGGCGAACCACGTTCAGAAAAACACGCTGATGGGTAGTGCAGTCGCGACTCTATTCCCGATCACCTGGCGAGAACCGTTTGGGCTGGTAATGGTGGAATCAATGGCAGCCGGAACGCCCGTGATTGGAATGCGATTAGGTTCGGTTCCTGAAGTGATCGCTCACGGTAAGACAGGTTTCTTGTGTGACACCGTGGATGAGTGCATCGCGGCTCTGAGTCGCATTCATGAAGTTGATCGAGCCGTCTGTCGCCAGCACGTCATTGACGAGTTTAGCGTCCAGAAAATGACGGATGGATATGAAGCCGCATATCTCCAGATTTTGACGGGAAAATTGACGAGTAAAAACGGTCGTGTGCCTATGCTAACCGCTAATAGCAACATCAACTAAGTGGATCAAACGGTTCACTTTTTTTGTACCTGTGGATGAGTCGGCGATCGTGAGTTTGCAGTTGTGGTGGTTAGTCGCCTGTTTTGAATAGTCCGTTTTCGATGAGTGAATTTGTCACTGGTCGATCGTGGCTAACTACTGGTTTATGAGGTGAAAATCATGGTGCTTTTAAGCGACAAACAAAATTCGTCAAGTCCCACTATTCCCGATCCCTTTATTTCAGCGCGTTCCAAAGCTCCTAATCGACAAGCGATCGCGCTAATTTCAGATCATGGCGACCCTGCCGCAGATATTGGTCGAGAAGAAGCAGGCGGACAGAATGTGTATGTGCGTCAAGTGGGTGAAGCGCTGGCAAAATTAGGCTGGCAGGTCGATATGTTTACCCGCAAGACGAAAGCTGATGATGCCACGATCGTCCAGCATTCTCCTCACTGCCGCACGATTCGCTTAACGGCGGGACCTGAAGAATTCATTCCCCGCGATCGCTTATTTGAATTCATGCCAGCATTCGTCGAGGCGTTTCAAGTTTATCAAGCGGAGTATCACTATCCATTAATCCACACGAACTACTGGATGTCTGCGTGGGTGGGTCTAGAAGTACAGAAAACCCATAACGTTCAGCTTATCAATACCTATCACTCACTCGGTGCGATTAAGTATCAGTCGGTTCCAAACCGTCCGGCGATCGCCAACACTCGGTTAGAGGTTGAACAACAAATTTTAGAGCAAGCCAACTGCACGGTTGCCACCAGTCCTCAAGAGCAGGAAGCCCTTCGGACATTGGTTTCTAGTCAGGGACACATCGAAGTGATTCCGTGTGGAACGGACATCGAAAACTTTCATGTGATGCCAAAATCGGAGGCGCGATCGCAGCTAGGATTTCAACCTGACGAGAAAATTGTTCTCTATGTTGGACGCTTTGATCCGCGCAAAGGAATTGAAACGCTGGTTCGTGCCTGCGCTCAATTGAAAGCAAATCCTGCTAACGTCCGCTTGGTGATTGTCGGAGGTAGCGATCCAACTCAACCAGATGGCGACGAGCGAATCCGAATTGAACGCATCGTGCAAGAGTTGGGATTGTCAAACCGAACGACGTTTGCAGGACAGGTCGGACACGATCTCCTTCCGCTCTATTACACGGCAGCCGATGTGTGTGTAATTCCGAGTCACTATGAGCCGTTTGGGTTGGTGGCGATCGAGTCAATGGCGTGCGGAACCCCGGTCGTTGCCTCTGCGGTGGGCGGCTTGAAGTTCTCGATCGTGCCAGAAGAAACCGGATTATTGGTTCCACCTCAAGACGTTGATGCGTTTGCTGAGGCGATCGATCGTATCCTCGGCGATGATGTATGGGCAACTAGGCTAAAGCTCCAGGCATCTGAGCGGGTGCGGCGAAACTTTGGCTGGTCGGGTGTGGCGGCTCAGTTGAGCGATCTCTATCGACGAGTCTTGGCGCAGTCGATCACTCATGACCTATTAGCACCTGGGCAGTTAGATGGGTTGGCTGAGGCGATCGTCGTTCCGACAAAAGCGCTGACCCAAGTTTGATAAAAGTCGGGAGGCAGCTTGCATAATGTTTATTCTCAACTGCTCCCCTTTTTTTGTTTAAATTTCACCTGCAATCTTGCGCCTAACAATCTCCTGTGTCTCTTCAGGACTCAAGTCACTGCTGTACCACGTTGCATTTGGGTCGCGACGACTAAAAAGCTCTCTGATTGCCTCATCATCCTCTCGATTAGCGAGAACATAGGCTCTCAGTTCTTCTTTGCTCATTGCCTCAAAGTTTGGTTTTGTCATATAAAGTCCCAGAGTCCGTTTTGTTTAATGACAACTAGAATGTTTTACCTGGCGAGGATGTAGATATCTCCAGTTAGAGGATCAAATCGAAACAGGTAAATGTCTCGAAACAGATTGGAGAAAGATTGGCAGAGTTCGACGGCTTTGAAAGCCTGTGCAGCAGTAAGAGAAATGGGTCTACCTCATGATTCTGACATATTGTAGATTGCCGCGATCGTCGTTCCAACAAAAGCGCTGACTCAAGTTTTATAACGATTTAGGAGGCAGTTTGCAGAATCTTTTTTCTCAACTGCCTCCCTGTTTTTGTTTAAATTTCACCTGCTATTTTGCGCCTGAAAATCTCCTTCATCTCTTCAGAACTCAAGTCATTGCTGTATCCCGTTGCATTTGGGTCGCGACGACTTAGGAGTGCTGCGAGGGCTTCATCGTCTTCTCGATGTTTCAAAACATAAGATCTTAGCTCTTCCCTAGTCATTGTCTCAAAGTTGGGTTTGGTCATAGAAAATCCCAGATTCCATTTTGTTGAATTACGATTTCGATGTTTTCCTGAGCCAGGACATAAATGATTCCTGCGATCGGGTTGAAGCGAAACAAGTAGATATCTCGGTATAGATTGGAGAGCAATTGGCAGACTTGGACGGCTGCGAATGCCTGGGCAATGGTGGGAGAAATGGGGCTACCTCATAATTTTGACATAGATAGATTTCCCTCGATCACCCGCCCAATTCTCCTTTCGATAGCCAGAAACAGCAAAGCTAATAGGGATTATGTTGATGCCTCTAATTCTTCAATGCTCCATTCAGATTCAGAAATACCGATCGCAGCAAGTATACGACGACAGTAGATGAGATGTTGTTTTGCTGAACTAGAGTGATAAACCCAAATGCCGTTGGATAGCTGATACCAATGATTCGGATAGTTCTTACCCTCAACGCTGTCATCGAAGATGCCGACTGCTTGCCTAACTTTGCCAAAGTCCTGCGGACGATTTTTAATAATCCACTCTAAGGTAATCACTCGTACCTGTCGCCATGTCTGGTTTGGTATATCAAGCTTTTCGCCGCAGATACTCATCGAGATTGGCTTCCCATAGACTATTGGAGTTATCGGAGTTGCTTCTCCTAAAGCAGACCAAATTTCAAGAAACTTTTCTGCCAAAAAATCTGCACGTTTTAGGATGGCGTTCTCATCCCACTTATCAATCGGTTGAGAAAAGTAATCTTTATTCAGTCTCAACTCATGCTTTGCTAAAATTTTCTTTTTTATAGGAAAAGGTGAGTTAGACAGCGTTGAATTCCACTCCTGGGTTACTAGAGTCAAGTTACCAAGTGTATGTCTATAGTCCTGATAAATCCGCTCAAAGTTCTCTCCTAAGTCAACTTTCCACGTCTCATTGAGTGTTTGTGGCATTAAATGTTCTATTGTTGGTTTACCACTTAGAATAGTGTACCCACCAAAGCCTTTTGAAAGATGCCTATTAATTGTTTCTAGAATCAGAAAAATCTTCTCTTGGTTACGGTTATCGTAAAGACTAGAAGCCTGAAACGCCTGCTGAATTTTTCGATCGGGTGGGTAACTTTTGGAAACTAAAGCCCTCTTCAACGCTTCCTTAAAGCTCAACGCATTGGTAATCCCCATTTCGTAACCCAATCCTCCATCATCCATCTCATCGATTACGTCACGCCAGAGAGTAGGAAACATTTTGTTGAGATAATTGCTCGCCTCACGACAAACGTAACGGCGCACTACATAGTTTTCTAAAACTTCCAAAGTTTCCTTAAAATCGTCAGGCTTAAGCCAGCCATTTACATAAGCATCGTAAGCCATCAGAAGGAATGGATAAGCTGTTTGAATCTCTAGAGTGTTCAGACGAGTTAGTGCTTCTCTGATCTGTAGATTTTTTTCGTTTTCTGGTCGTAGCAGCTTGTTGTAATATTCTGCAAAACGTCTTAGTAGGGATATTTCTTCAATAAACTTTGCATCATCGCGGAATTCCTCATAGCGATCGCGAAATCGAGCATAGATGTGCTCTTCACTGCACAGGAAACGTGACTGCGTAGCGAGATAATGCCTGATAAAAGCTGTAAGTTCTCCGATTCTAGATTTACCGACCGTCCGTCTTTCCTGCAATAAATTTTCAATTTTCTCCCAATGTTCTGTAAATACTTTTTCTTGCTTTGCTGTTGGCAGTTTCATTGCGATGTAGTTGCGTACTAAATCAGCCTGTGAGAGTGGTTTTCCTTTAGCGTTTAAGCTTTCAAATATTTTATAGGGACTTTCATCTTTGTTGAGTTCAACAAACACTACCTGAAAGCAGCTAGACAGCACGATAAAGAACTTTTGGGGTTTGATGTTGCCGTCAACGAGGTTTTTATTTAATTCCTTCCGCAAGTAATCGTAGGCAATTGGAATTCTAGACTCAGTTTCTTCAGGTTTTTCCCTAACAAGATAGATATATAAGCTTGGCGATCGCCATACTTATTAGTAGGCAAAACCTTAAAACGTACATCACCGTCAGCATCCTCATTCATGAGAAGTTTTTGAACACCTCTCGCAGTTCTGGCATCAGCTTCACGAATTAAATCTCGGAAAGCACACAGAAGAAGAGAGATGGTTGTTAGCCTTTGTTGACCGTCCACCAAGGTAAAAGCAGGAATTACTCCGCTCCGAGTACCATCATTGATAACAACTAACGATCCTAAAAAATGTTCAGGTTCTTTTTCATCCTGACATTCTTCATAGATTGCTAACGCATCGTTTAAAAGAGTCTGCCAATTAATTCTGTCCCAACTGTACTGCCGTTGAAAATGAGGCAATACATAGTGAATATCGCCTCCACCGCTGAAAATTTTGGAGATCTTGAGACTGTCAGCTCTCATTGCTGCTTACCTGTATAAACGGATGCCCTCATCCGATAGGATAGCCCAAGTTTTCAAGAAAAGACCTATTTAGAAATGAGCTACTTGGCAGAATTGTTACCTAATCTCCAGTAATCGATTTTCTACAGCAAAAAGACTGTGATGCGGTCACTTGCTGCTCTGAGAATGTTGAAGAAAATAGACGATCGCTCCACTCAACCTAGAAGCCTATTGTTCGACTTGGTTGATTTCCTCAAAAGAAATCCCTTCGTAGATTTCGGCGACGGTCATCTCGACCTCGATCGAGCCAAATTTCACGATATCCTCAGTCAATTCGTACACACGATAAATCCAGAAGTCACCATCTGATTTAGTGTATTGCTGAATCTCTAATTCATATTGATTAATCAACACATACTCTTGCAACGTAGGAATCGATCGATAGTATCTCAGCTTGTCCTTTTTGTCATAATCTTCAGTCGATTTAGACGACACTTCGATAATCAATCGGGGATTTTCAACAGTATCGGTACGATTTTGATGAAGCACAGGCTCACCCTGAATCACCATTACATCGGGGTATGTGAACTTGCTATACTTGGAAATCCATAGACGGACACCACTGCTAAACGGTTTGCAGTCTTTGCCACGTAGCGCGTAGAGCAAAAAGGCACACACTCGATTGATAATTCTGTTGTGATTCAGCGATCCGCCTGTCATCGGAATGATCTCTCCGCCATGATATTCACTTTTGTACTCAGCTTTTTCTTCGAGAGCAAGATACTCTTCTGGCGTGTAGCGTTTTTTGACTTCTGTGGCTTGCATAAAAATCACTGACGATCGACTACTTAAATAATAAGCGAGATGTAATTGCTCACATCTCACCTCACTTGTTGTATGAGTTGTGAATCCTACGCGCTGAAGTATTTAGCGGCAGGGTGATAAGCGATAATCGCGGTCGTTGACTGTTCGGGGTAGAGTTGCTCACTCTCATCCATGTGCAGATTTAAGCGATCGCTGCCCAACAAGTCCAGCAGTTTATATTGGTCGTAGATGTGGGGACACGCCGGATAACCGAAGCTATAGCGAGAACCCTGATAGCGTTGTGCCAAGATGTCGCGAATGTTGTCGGGGTCTGCGTCGCTAAAGCCCAACTCGCGACGAATTCGAGCGTGAACCCATTCAGCCAAGGCTTCTGCCATCGAAACCGCCATTCCGTGGAAGTAGAGATAATCGGTGTAATTGTTCGCCTCAAACAGCGTTTTTGCAAAGTCGGTGGCGACCTCGCCCATTGTCACCGCTTGCATCGGGAAGACATCGATTTGCCCCGACTCTTTAGAGGCGAAAAAATCGGCAATGCAGTAGCGCCGCAGCGATCGCTGACGAGGAAAACTAAAGGTCGCGATCGCAGTCGATGTATCCAGCGTATTCGGGTCATACAGATGCAGCGAGTTGCCGTCTGACTGACAGGGAAAATAGCCGTAAAGCGCTTGAGGATGCAGCAAATTTTCTTCAACGATGCGGCGCTTCCAGGTGTTTAGAATCGGGTAAACTTTTTCTGCCAGAAAGCGATCGTAGTCTTCGCGAGACTGCTCTCGTGGTTTGCGGAACTGCCACTGTCCCGCGATCAGTGCCTGCAAGTCTAGATGCCAAAACAATTCATTCCACGGCAGGTCGGAGGGTCGCAGAATTTTGGTGCCCCAGAATGGAGGCGTAGGACGGGGAATGTTGGGATCGATGGACTGCGATCGAGTCGGATCTTCCGGCAGCGATTCAGAAATGATTTCTGTTTCAGTTGTCTCTGCCATTGGTTCGTCCGTAACCTCTTCGGTTAAATCGGCTGCTAATTCCTCATTTAAGAAACCCTTGAGATTATCCCACTCGCCGTTATTTTTGGCGGGCATAAACTTATCCATGAAGTGGAGGTCAGAGAAGGCATCTTTACCGTAAACGACTCGTCCGTTATATGTTTTTTGACAATCATCGTGAACGAACTTTGGCGTTAGTGCAGCACCTCCCAAAATCACCGGAACTGTGATTCCTTTCTCGTTGAAGGTTGCCAGATTCTCTTTCATGAAAGCTGTTGATTTTACGAGTAAGCCGCTCATCGCAATGCAATCAACGTTGTGTTCCATGTAAGCGTCGATAATCTTATCTACGGACTGTTTAATTCCGAGATTGATCACCTTATAGCCGTTGTTGGTGAGAATGATGTCTACCAGGTTCTTACCGATGTCGTGAACGTCGCCTTTCACCGTTGCGATTAGCATTACGCCTTTTGACTGTCCGGCTTCTTTTTTCTCCATTAGCGGCTCTAAGAAGGCGACCGCAGACTTCATCGTCTCGGCAGATTGCAGCACGAAGGGCAGTTGCATTTGACCCGACCCGAATAGTTCACCGACAGTTTTCATGCCATCTAGCAAGTAGACGTTGATGATTTCAAGCGGCGGATATTGGTCTAACGCAACTTTGAGGGCATCTTCAAGTCCGATGCGCTCACCGTCGATGATGTGGCGTTTGAGACGTTCTTCGATCGGAAGTTTGGCATCTTCGCTGCGATCGCGTTTTGTCGTCGCGCCTTCAAACACCGTCGTTAGGTCTCCAAGCGGATCGTAGACGCAGATATCGCCGTCAAATTGACGCTGATCGTAAATCAGTTTGCGACAGATTTCTTGATGCTCTGGGGAAATCTTCGCCATCGGCAAAATCTTGGCAGCACTGATGATCGCGCTATCCATCCCAGCTTGGGTGGCTTCATGTAAAAACGTCGAGTTCAACACCTGACGGGCAGCGGCATTTAGACCAAACGAGATGTTAGAAACGCCGAGGGTAATGTGACATCCCGGCAGGTTCTCGCGAATCATCCGAATCGAGTCGATCGTCGCCTTGCCATTCCCTCGATCTTCCTCAATTCCGGTTGAAATCGGCAACGCTAACGTATCAAAAAAGATCTCATAAGG
>JBBQYE010000060.1:0-13333 GCA_038208945.1 Leptolyngbyales cyanobacterium
CAATCAGTCTGGCGTTGCACGAGGCTACTTTCCAGAAATCGCCCTCGCGAAGGTCGAGCAACGCTTGAGAACGTTACTCAACGAGATCCCGCTCACGGGTTTTTATTATTGTCCACATCACCCGCAAGGGAGCATCATCGAATACGCGATCGACTGTAACTGCCGTAAACCAAAACTCGGTTTGCTCCTACAGGCAGCACAAACTCATCACATTGACTTGGCGCGATCGTGGATGATTGGCGACATTCTCAACGATATCGAAGCCGAACGTAATGCTGGCTGCAAAACTATCTTGATCGACAACGGCAACGAAACCGAATGGATCAGGTCACCTCAACGATCGCCTCATCACACCCTTTCTAACCTGCTCGAAGCCGCACAGATTATTAATGCCTCTTATGTTCTTCCTCGATCGCTTCCCTGATCTAAATGTTGTCGTCATTGGCGAGGCAATGCTCGATCGCTATCTCGAAGGGTCGGCAACTCGCCTGTGTCAAGAGGCTCCTGTGCCAGTTGTCACGCTTTCTAACTGTCAAAATCTGCCTGGAGGAGCTGCTAACACTGCCGTTAATCTGCGAAGTTTTGGCTGTCAGGTGTCTCTGATCTCTGTAATTGGCGACGATTGGGAAGGAACGCTTCTAAGGCAAGCTTTGCTCAAGCAGGGAGTCAACACCGATCGGATTTGGGTCGATTCTGGGCGATCGACGCTCACCAAACAACGCGTGATGGATGGCGTAAATCTGCTGCTGAGATTCGATCAGGGCAGCACCGAGACACTCTCGCTAGACATCGAACAGCAGATCATTGATCAGTTAACCGATCGCATTCCTCAATCTGATGCGGTGATTATCTCTGACTATGGCTACGGAATTTTGACTCCTCGAATTATTCAGACGATCGCTCACCTACAGTCTCAATTTCCTCGTACTCTAGTTGTAGACTCCAAAAATCTAGCCGCTTATCGAGGGATCAAACCAACCGCTGTTAAGCCGAACTATCACCAGGCGTTGAAGCTTTTGGGAGAAACCGATATCAGCGACCAAAATCGCGCCGACTGGATCGTTGCTCAATCTGACTGGATTCTCAATCTCACCGGAGCGACGATCGCGGCTGTCACCCTCGATCAAGACGGTGCCGTGATTCTGCAACGAGAGCGATCGCCCTACCGTCTTTACGTCAATCCGTCGTGTCAAAGTCGCACGATCGGAGCCGGAGACACCTTTACTGCCATGTTGACACTCGCCCTTGCTGCCCAAGCTCCGGTGAATATTGCCGCCGATTTAGCCGCCGCCGCCGCCGCGATCGTCGTTCACAAAGACGGCACCTCAACCTGCACGATCGCTGAATTGCACTCGTTCTTTGCCGCCAACCTAAAAGCATGACGACCCCAAACTGGAATGATGCCAAAAATCTACTCTGCATCCGACTAGACACGATCGGCGATGTGTTGATGACGACTCCAGCGTTGCGATCCCTAAAAGAATCTGTGTCGGGTCGGCGTATCAGCCTGCTAACGTCTTCGGCGGGATCAGCGATCGCGCCGCTGATCCCAGAGTTGGATGCGACGATCGTCTATGATTCTCCCTGGCTGAAGGCGACGGCTCCGCGCACAGACAGCCGCCCTGAATTTGAGATGATCCAACACATGTGGCAGTTTCAGTTTGACGGAGCCGTGATTTTCACCGTCTACAGTCAGAATCCTCTGCCCTCCGCTTTTCTCTGTTACCTGGCAGATATTCCGCTTCGTCTAGCGCACTGTCACGAAAATCCCTATCAACTCCTGACTGATTGGGTCAAAGATACCGAACCTGAAGACGGCATTCGTCATGAAGTACAGCGTCAGCTTGATTGAGTTACCGCGATCGAGTGCCAAACTGAAAACGAACATTCATCTCTACGAGTCGAAGAATCCGATCGGGAGTCGGTGCGATCGCGCTTAAACTCCTTCCAACTCGATCGGGATCGCCCGTGGGTTGTGATTCATCCTGGTGCAACAGCCGCCTCTCGTCGCTATCCACCAGAGGGGTTTGCGGTGGTTGCCGATCGATTAGTTTCGTTAGGTTATCCAGTTATTTTTACGGGCAGCGAATGGGAAGCAGAACCCGTCGATCGCATCCGATCTCTGCTGAATGAATCGGCTCACTCACTCGCCTGTTGCCTCACATTGGGCAAACTCGCTGCCCTGATTGCGATGGCTCCTGTGCTGATTTCTAGCAATACGGGTCCGGTTCACATTGCCGCTGCTGTTGGCACTCCTGTTGTCGATCTTTACGCCCTCACCAATCCACAACATACGCCCTGGCAGGTGCCCCATCGCCTGCTGTTTCACGATGTCCCTTGCAAATATTGCTATAAGAGCATCTGCCCCGAAGGACATCACCACTGTTTGCGTCAAGTTTTGCCAGACACGATCGTCGCCGCAACCTGTGAATTGCTAGACGGATCTACGCGATCACCGCTAATTTCTCAGCCCTCTACTCCATTGCTCTCGACTAGGGTAATATAAGATCTGACTGCTGGAGAGGTGGCAGAGTGGTCGATCGCGTCCGACTTGAAATCGGATGAACCGAAAGGTTCCGAGGGTTCAAATCCCTCCCTCTCCGTTTAATTTAAGATGTCGTTGTCATTCAGTCTACAAAGCAATTCTTGCAAACGGGCTGATTAAAGTTCAGCGTAAAACGTTGCAAACAACACATCAAAATTCCTCCAAAAACACTAGAGTTAGTTAATTAGCTTAAGCCGCTATTGATAGTTGCTAAAACCGCTGTAAAAATGTCAGATGAACGCAAACAGGTCTGAAGCTATAGCTCAATACCAACTGAATTTGAGCTTATTATAGAGTTCGTCTTTGTGGAACAAGGGGCTTAAGCTCTTTGTTATGTGCAGCCTCTTAGAGAATTGGTATAAGATCGTCAGGTGTTCTAGCTCTCTCTGTTCTCATCAGTTTGACAGAGGGCAAGCTGGAAACTGAGATTCTACAATTCGACCAAAAACCTTTACTCTACTCCTAAAAAATCGCAATGCAGTTAATCAACATTATCAAGGAAATTGCCTCAGGATTTATAAAAGCGATGTCTACTCCGTGGTGGATAGAGATCAAGACGGCTGAACCAAACTGCACCTATTATTTCGGTCCATTTGATAACCCTGATGAGGCAAAAGACGCGCATTCGGGCTACGTTGAAGATTTAACACAAGAAGGCGCACAGGGAATTAACGTCGAAATTAAGCGCTGCAAGCCAGTTGAGCTAACGTTCTGCGCGTTAGGCATCGACTGAGAAATGAGGAATGGCAAAATCGCGCAAGCTTGAGGAGACGATCGCGCTTCTGACTAAAATTCGAGCAGATCCCACTTCAGAAGCGGGGATCAGGACGCTAACCCAAGTGTTGAACAGCCAATATTCGGTTGCCGTCTCACAAGCCTCGAAACTGATTGGTGAATCTGATCTGCACTCGCTGATCCCCGAATTGGTTGCCGCGTTCGATCGCTTCATCACGGAAGATGCTGATCCTGATCCGGGGTGTCTAGCAAAAATGAGAATTGCTGAAGCGCTTTATCGGTTGGATCACAGCAACGAAGCCCTTTTTTTGCAAGGCGTTCGGCATCGCCAAATGGAGCCTGTGAGAGGAGGCAGAGAGGATACTGCCGCCGCGCTAAGAGGAGTATGTGCTCTGGGCTTGGTGCGAATGAATTATTTTCACGTCTTCAATGAACTCGCAGATTTGTTGGCTGACCCCGCACCAGAAGCCCGAATCGCTGCCGCGAGAGCGATCGCTTATCACGGCAGTGAGCAGGGAATTCCTCTTTTAAGACTGCGCGTTTTAATCGGGGATCAGCCGTCCATCATCTCTGAATGTCTCGTAGCGCTGCTTGAGCTTGATGCAGAACGATCGCTGCCTCTAATCACCCAATGCCTCTACGCAAAGAAAGCTCCGATCGGAGAAGATGCTGAACTTGCAGAGGTCGCCGCATTAGCGCTGGGAGAGACCCGATCTCCCCAAGCTTTTGAGATTTTGCGAACCTGGTGGAAGCAAATTAGAGCACCAGAATTACGCCAAACTGGGCTGATGGCGATTGCCATGCTCAGACACGATGACGCGATCGACTTTTTGCTATCTCTGATTGCAGACGGGCGACTGGAAGATTCTAAAACGGCGCTATCAGCCTTGAGCATTTACCGATCGGATGCCGCATTATGGCAACGGGCGAGTGAAGCGGTTGAGCTGCGCGACGAGGCGGTCTTGCGGCAAATGCTCCGTTCGATCGGTTAAGCATTCTCTATCGAATCGTTAACTCGTCTAAATTCAGCCAATTGCGGCTTCCCTTATCGCGATTAAAGATCACAGAGATTGTATTAACTCCTGCATTCAGCGATACATTCAGAATTGTGACTGTGTTCCAACTGCTCCAGCTTGCAGTGCCTGGGAAAATCTGATTGTCAGCGATACTTTTCCCATTCACATAGATATAGCGAGATGCGTTTCCTCCAGCCGCCGCATAGCGAAACGTTAGCGTATAGTTAAGCATCGAGGCAGCATTCACTTTAAAGTCAATCCACTGACCCTCACGATTCCACCCCCCGACATAGCCTGAGCCGTGATATCCCGTGTAGATTGCCTCCGCGACAAGCTGATGCAAGATGCCATTTTCGGCTTGGTGGGTGAATTCTTCAGTCGTCACTACCAGCGCTGCGTTTAGGGCATCGATCGCCGCACTTTGACGAGCCGCATCCGCACTGTCAAACGAACCTGCCCAAGAGAGTCCGAACTGGTTGGCATCGTTGCGACACTGCGACCAGAGCGAATCGGCATTTCTGACAATAAAGTCTTTATAAGCTGGCTGTTGGGTGACTTGGTAGAGATCCCCCAAATAACGCATAAAAATGCCCTTAAACTGCGGACCATCTTTGCCACAGTCTGGTTCACAGGGTTCTCTTAAAAGACCTTTAGGCGCTAACAGCCGAATCGTTGCATCGGCGATCGCCTGTGCCTGTCTAATCAGCGAACCATCCTGATTTATGCGATACAGATCGACTAATCCGCCTAAAATCACGCCCTGATTATACGTCCAGGTGAGTTGTCCATTGTTTTTACAAGTGCTGTCTAACCCGTCGTTAATCAGGTTATCACGGTTAATCATTCCCGTGTTCTTAAACCAGTTCCATTCGCGTTGCGCCCAGTCTAAATAGCTGCCTGCACCCGCGTCTCCCGGAGTTCTTAAATGCAGCTTTGTCGCGATCGCTAAAAACAACTCATTCGCGATCGCGTTCTTATATCTACGCTGTTTGCTCCACCAGATTCCACCGCCGCAAGTTGAGTCCCAGCCACCCTTTATATCGGTGAAAATCGTCTTTGCCATCGCTAGATAGCGCTGTTCGCCTGTTAGATCATAGGCTTTGATCCAGGTAAGCGCCCACCAGCCCTCATCATCATAAAATTCATTGAGAAAGTTACCGCGCTTGTTCTTCTCAAAGGTGTTGAAGAGATTGCCTCGATAGACGAGCGAATCGGTTAAACGGCAATAGTCGATCGTGGTTTCAAGAGCATTTGCTGCGTTCCACCAGCCTGCCCTGTCCCAAAGCCCAGTGGTAGTGTTGTAGAAGCCTTGTAGCGCCACCATGCCTGCCTCAGTTCGTTCGCGATACGTTTGATCAAGAGTCATTGGGTATCTCCAAGCACCTTATTAGGTTTAGGGTAAACGATCGGGTGTATCTCAGAATGTCTACCGCCTAAATTCAGATAGGTCTCCACTAGGCAGGTGTTAAATCTATTGACTATTGAGAATATTAAACGGGCAACCACCAGCTAAACACACAAGTTTGCGTCTAAAAAGTGTAGAGGTTAGAACAGTGGTATTTCACGACGTTCGCTAAGTTGAAATGATGATCTCGTTGGCAATCGCTCTATCAATTTTGATCGTTGGCTCGATCGTATTTTATGCAGCCTGCCTTTGGTTTACCCGCCAATTTTTTGCGGTTCCTCCATCCATTGAAGAAATTCTTACTGAAGGAGTCTCAATTTTGGTGCCCGTCTGCGGGTTAGACGAAGGTGCTTGGAACAATTGGGCAGCCTTTTGCAAACAGAATTATGACACTTATGAGGTGCTGTTTGGAGTCGTCGAACCCACTGATCCAGCGGTTCCAGTTCTCAAAAAATTAGTAGATTTATTTCCCGATCGTGTTCGCCTACTGACTGGATTGCTCCCCCGTGGCATCAATCACAAAGACAGCACCCTCAGCTATCTCTTAGAATCTGCACGTCACGAAGTCATCATCTTTGCCGATAGCGATATTTGCGTCAGTTCTGACTACATTCAAACCGTGACAGAGCCACTTTCCGACCCAAACGTGGGACTCGTCACTTGTGCATTTGTGGGTCATGACCCTCAGTTTTTAGGCGCAGCCCTGGCATCGATCGGGCGATGCTGTGATTTTATTCCAAGCGCGCTGATTGCCCGTGCAATGGATGGCGGATTGAGATTTGCGATCGGAGCCACGATCTCCACTCGCAAATCTGCATTAGCCGACTTTGGCGGGCTGCATCTCGATCGCATCGGCTCTGACTATAACTTAGGCAAACGAGCCGCCAGCGTGGGCTATCGAGTCGAACTGTCTCACTACATTCTAGAGTCAGACACTGGGCGAGAAAGCATTGGGCAGCTCGTCAAGCGAGAGCTGCGCTGGGCAAGAACGATTCGCTTTAATCGCGGCTGGATCTATTACACAATGGTGTTTTGCTACGGCACAGTTTATTGTCTGCCGCTGTTGCTAATAACGGGGTTTGCCCACTGGGCGATCGGGCTAACGTTTGCAATCTTCACGATTCGCTATGTGCAAGCTTGGGGGGCAGTGGTCAATCTCAATTGCTCAAGTCTGCTGCGCTGGTTTTGGGTATTGCCGCTTCGAGACGTGCTTAGTTTTGGGGTGTGGATTGCGGGGGCATTTGGGCGTGGAGTCTATTGGCGCGGACGCAAACTGCGAATCGAAGCAGACGGCTTAATTCGATCGTGGGATTAAAGAATTCACCCAACCCCGTAGAGACGTTTCACCGAAACGTCTCCCCGATATCGCCTATTCACCCAAAATTTTGTCGTAAGCCTTCAAAAGATAGTGCGGATTCAAAGACGTGATCAGATAGCCCACATAAATCAGAATGGCTGAAGCGATCGCGATCGGCATCGCCAACGGAAAAAAGATCAGATGACGTGGATTATTGGCAATCATCTTGCTGACGCGATCGTAAAATACCTGCATTTTCCCCTTGATACCTGACAGAGCGGGATCGCTCGAAACGGCTCCTTTAAGCAGCTTTTTTTGCCAGTAGTAATCGTGTCCGATCAGCAAAAATCGCCAAAAGAAATGCGATAAGCCATTGGGCGGAGCGTGGGTTGCTCTGGCTTGGGGCTGACTCCAAATGGTGTATCCTTGCTGGCGCAACTCATCAGCGTGAATGGCACAATGACCTCGATAAAGAGGCAACTCAAACGGGATCGGATGCTGAAGTAAAAACTCACGTCGAAACGCCACATTATTCAAAAAGTATTGATTAACCGGAGTCAGGTTATTTCGTCCAGAATATTGCGGAAAAATGTAGGTCAGCGCCATCGCAGTGCCGTAGATGCCGATGCTGCGAGTCGTCGTTTCGCCTGCCACAAGCTGAATGTCAGACCTCGTAAAGCTGGTCAACATCGTTTGTAACCAGTTCGGCTCATAGACACAATCACAGTCGTAGTAGACCACGATCGCTCCGGTTGCAAGTTCTGCACCCAGCATTTTGGCTTTATAGTAGCGGGTGCCCATTGGCGCATGATGCACTTTAATCCACGGATATTGATGGCGGAGTTGCGCCAATAAGTCAGGCGGGGCATCACCGCTATCGATTAGCAGCACTTCATTGGCGGCAGTGGGAGACAGAGATTGGTGAGCCAGAGCCTCGATCGCGTCAATCAATCCATGAATGTCAGCGTTGGCTAGATTTTCGGTTTCTAGCACGATCGAGAAAGTCATCCCCTCATCCTGCCTCGTCATTTATTTCCCCTTTTTTTGCGAATAAAACGATGCGGATTCCTTTCCCCTTATCTGACCAAGCTATTTTCTCTAGCCTTCCTTAAGAGCGCGTCGCCATCACCGCATAAAACGGGTCGCCTCCTGGCATCCCAAACAGTTGAAAAATGCCGGGTGCCTGAGACTGTTTGGTCACCACTTCTGGCTCTGTAAACCCAGGAATTGCCTTAAAGTAGCGTTTGACTAACTCAACTCGGCTTGCTTCTGAACCGTCACGCCATGCCGCGATCGCTTTCTGATAAAACATCCGATTTGAGAAGCTGATGATGGCAATACCTCCCGGCTTAAGAACCCGATGAATCTCACTAAAAATCGCTTCTGGATACTGAATATACTGCACCGATACGGTGTTCAGCACCGCATCAAACGACTGGTCTTCTAACGGTAACTTAGGATCTTGATTGAGATTTTGCACAAAGTAGTGATTAAATCGAGGGTTGCGTGCAAGTTCTTCTCCATTCAGCCCGTGCCCTTCGACGTGGGCAAACTCCATCTCTTCGGGCAAGTGAGACACCCAACTGCTCATCATGTCTAAAATGCGAGTGTTGGGCTTTAATCGCGATCGATACAGATCCGTCAACTGTTGGATAAACCCTTCATCAACGTGAGTGACAAATCGCGGAGCATCATAAAACAGCGTATCGTCTGTATCGTCGAGCTTAGTGCGCTGGTTGGAGTTGAGCAGCATGATAGATCAGCAGGGCTTCAAAAAATGTATGAAGTTACCTTAACAAATTCTAGCGGCTGGCTCATCTTCCTCAAGCTAAACGAATCACCTCCGCGATCGTGTTTGACACAACCTCGTTAGTCCAATAACTTCCATGAGCGTCACCCCCCCACAACACCGGAATCAGCCTTTGTTGAAAGGGTCGATTAAAAATATTGCCCTTATCTGTAATCACATCTTGAGTCTCAACATATTGACTCGCATCGTTGAGCAACAGAGGAATTACCCCCTCTAATGGATAGGCGATCGGATCTCCTGGATGAGCAAAATTTCGCCAAGGAATTGGCTTTTTCCTCAAGGTGTAAAGCTGTTCTAATAAGCTCTTGAGATTAGGTGACAGATCATGAGTGCTTTTGCCGCCCAATGTGCCGCTAATCGTCAGCAAGCTAAACAACGAGATCGGAGACCCCATTGTATGAATGCTGGCGATCGGAACCCCGGTTCCTTCAACCGGAGGTAGCCCAAACAGCGCGTTCCGAATCTGTTGAACGGTTTGCCGAATCGCTGAATTAAGCTGAGGATCTTCCCAACGAGCCGCGAACAGCAGGTCAAAGAGAATAACCGTTCCCCAACTGTGAGTGACCAGATGCAAGCGATCGCCCGGAGACGTGGTTTGCAACACCTCTAATACATCTTTCTCAAATCGCTGAACAACCTGAGAGCCAACGTGCCGACTTAAATAAAGGGCTGCATCGCCCACAAATCCTAAAACTTGCTGGGTACGAAAGTCTTGAAACCAAAAATCTTGCCACTTAGACGAGGTTTTGAATCCGTTAAGAAGCTCGTCTTGAGCCGCTTGGTTTAAGTCTCCCCAAAAAAACAGGATCGGTTTTAGCACTCTCGATTCGTCTCGCACCGATGACTTAATGCGATTAAACAACGTATTTGCTAATGCCCCAAAGTCTTCTTGTTTACGAGTCTTAACACCATGAACAAACAAAATATAGTCAGTCGGCATAGGTCATTTCTCCTATGGGCAATGATTCAATTCACCTGCTCTAGAGAATAGTGCGAATGGAGCGCCACGATCGTAATTTTTTGTAGGGATAACGCTTAAAACAACGGCAGATTTAACACGATCCCGACCCCCAGAATAAAGCTGTTAAAGTCAATGCGAGAGTCAGAAGAATCGCCAAAACTAAACCCACTAAAGACATTAAACTGACTTTGTGGAGTAATTGTGTAAGTCAAACGCGCCACCAATTGATGATAAACATCATCCCGTGGCTGTTGAGTGAAGTGCGACCAGGCAACCTGGTAATCGAGCGCTGTCTGAAAATTAGGCGACCAGCTATAGCTCAAAGACGTGATGAACGAATTAATTAGCCGAGACCGATCGTTGGGTTCAGCAAAGCTCATCCGAAGTTGATAAAAGGTGTTTAGCGCCAGCTTTGCTGAGAGGGCATCTTGGCGACTCAACTCAAACCGGACTGCATTGTCGTTTAAGAAGCGATTGCCGCGCAGCGCATCTCGCAACCCTTCTTTAGTGGCAAATAGCTGCTGATTGCTCCAGCCAATCTCGCCAAACGTGCGCGGAGTCAGCCGCTGCAAAACTCCCGCCCGAAATCTCAGTTCGTTATAGTTCAGATAGCCTAAATTTCCATAACGAATAAGACTGCCATCGATCGAGGTCACAAGGTAGGTATTGCGTCCGATCGCAGGGGCATAAAAGAGAGTCAAGCCCGATCGAATCAGTCCATCGTTAATCGGATCGACTCCTGAAAACACGTTTGTTGTTCTAAAATAATCGACTCTGCCTACCAGATAAACCGAGGGTTGCCGCGCTGCCGATGGCAAAGGACGCGGTTCTAAAAGGCGCTCTTGCAGTCGTGGCAAACCTAGCTCTGGGTCGAGTTCTCCGCTAGGTTTTGTGATGATTACTCCCAGTTCTGCATCTCCTGTCTTTGCGGTCAGCTCTGGCGAAGGGGCTGACTGAGCACGCCTTAGGGCATCACGAAGCGGTTTAAGAGGCACTTGACCGAGCGCTTGATTGTCTAGAGTTAACGTCGATCGACTAGGTGAAAAGCTACAGGCGGCTTGAGCAGAGGGTGACTTCCAACAAGCCGATATCACCGTCTGGGCAGGTGACAGACGATCGAGCAAGCTTGATTCTTTTGCCAGTTGAGCAAGCTCCGATCGTCTGCTCACGGTTGAAAGTAAGATATTTGAGGGGATTGTCTGGTAAGACGGTTGACTTGAACGAGACAAAAGATAAATCGACCGAGGTAACCCTGCACCAAGGGGTTCTTGCGGTCTTGGAGAAGGGTGCTTAAAGTCTGAAGATGACTGAATTAAAGGCAGCGACGAAGACCACGCCGGACTTGCCCCAGTCAAGACCACCCAAAAAACAAATTGCTTTAGCAGCGCTTGTGGTGGTTTGCAAAGCCACGTTTGATTCCACGATAATAGTCGATTCACAGGAGAAGAAACCGTCACTTTACTCAACCACGTTTAGCGATCGCCCGCTAGAAAAACTCTCCAACAGATCAACACAACCTGTCGGGTCTTTCCGGAATATTGTCTCACCTGTCACACCCCGATCGTCTCGCTGACCAAATTTGCCATTTTTTTGATGAAGACTCTTTAAAGAAGTGCAGTTAAAACCCGCAGTTCTGCTCACTCAATGTAAAGTACTGGTAAAGATGAAAATCTGTATTTTCACCTAAACGGGTTAACGCGGACGCAAGAAGTCCAGGTAAACTTTAAATTGCAGGATCTTCAGCATCTAAGTTATCTCAATGGAGCTTGATAGCTTCGATGCCCTCTGTTCTTGGAGCGTCTATGTCTCGTAAATTGTTCCTCGTCGTCACTCTGAGTGTTTTAGGCTTTAGCACTACGCTCCTCCCAACCCCGGTGCGGGCTGAAATTCCTTTAACATTTGCAGATATTCAAGCACTTCTTAAGCAAGTCCGGCTACAGCCCAAAAATCAATCTCCTCGCCCAGCCCAGGTCAGAGAAAGAATGACCCCTGGCGATGCGCTTTCAACCGCTCGTTCTTCTAGAGCCGATTTGCGCTTTAACGACGGCTCTCTTGCGCGAGTTGGAGAACTCGCTTTATTTCGATTCTTTCCCAACACGCGACGATTTAATCTTTCTAACGGCACCGCACTTCTAATAATTCCTCCCGGACGAGGCACCACAAATGTGACAACGCCTAACGTCTCTGCGGGAATTCGGGGGTCGGCGCTGTTTGTGCGCGTTGACAAACAGACCAATACGACGATCGTCGGTGCCTTGACCAATAGCGGAATCACGGTCACAGACAATGGCACGAATCGGATTATAGAACTTAAAGCAGGACAACTGGCAGTCGTCGATCCAAAAGGGTTGCGCTTATTTGACTTTGACCTGACCACGTTTTACCAGACTAGCGACCTAGTTCGAGGGTTGAACTTAGATCAGAAACCCTCTGACTCAAGTTCAGATAAAGGGCTTGCAGCCGTTCAAGGAGAAACGTCTGAAGCTCTTGGAAAACAAGAGAAAATTCAAGACGATAAGCTAGTCCAAACCCCCGACTTCATCAGGCTCTCGCCACAGCCCCCTGGTTTCCCTCAAGAGACGATATCAACTCCACCTGTTGCAGGAATCCAGATTCCGATCGAGAAACCGGGTGCTCCAGAATCTTTCATCGATCGAGGCACTTTGAATCCCGTTCAGACTGCTCCGTCTACAAATCCACCTGTTGCCAACCCCAACTTAGGGAGCCTTCCTTCTGATCCACGAGTTCCAGACCAACCACCCGTTGTCACTCCACCTCAAGAACAAGCACCCGTCCCTCAACCTCCAAGTCTCACTCCGATTCCAAAAGATACTCCTGCTATCAAAGCACCTGAGCCACCTGTTCTAACTCCACTTCCTGCACCTGTTCTAACTCCACTTCCTGCACCTGTCCCATTACAGCAGCTAGAAGTCGTTCCAAAAGCACCCGCAGCGATTCAGACGGTGCCGTTTCCCACGCCCAATGCAGCGCCAACGGTTCCTGTAAATAGCCCCTCAACATCACCATCAGCCCCAACTCCAACGTTGGCACCGACCCTGGCACCCACAGTCGCGCCCGTGCTGCCTTTAGATGGAAAATCTACGCCTGTTCAAGCTCAGCCTATAAGCAAAATATAATCTCAAGTAGCCGAAACTTTAAAAAAGTGGGTGCCAAGTTGTTGAACTCAGCACCCACTTTTTTTGATCAATCTCATAGATTAAGACGACGGAACCAAACGTTTTCGCAGAGAGTCTGCCCGACGCTTGGCGGTCTGGTTAGTGGGTTCGAGCGTCAACGCTTTCTCGTAAACTTCGAGTGCAGGAGCAGCTAGCTGTTTTCGCTCATAGGCGTGTCCGAGATTGTTAAGAGCCGTCACATAGTCTGGGGCGCACTTCAGGGCTTCTTTATAGTTGCGAAGTGCCAGATCATATTGTTCTTGAGAAAAGTAAGTAAAGCCCAGCGCGTTATACACGACTGCCAGTTCTAACCCCTCTAGGGTTTCTGCTTTAATTGCCTTTTGAAACTGCGCGATCGCCTGCACATAAATCCGCTTATCTAGCAGAA
>JBBQYE010000061.1:0-13290 GCA_038208945.1 Leptolyngbyales cyanobacterium
CTCACCACTTTGAATGCAATCGTCAAGCAGGGTAAGGCTTGGGTGTCTCCTATCGCAGAGGCTGAAACCGAAAAAGTTGCCCTTTCCGCTTGACATTTAAGATAATCGCTAAATCCCCCAATCTGGGGGACTTCAAGCTAAAATTCTGGGTTAAAAGTCCCCTAATTTTGGGGATTTAAGGGGCTGAAAAACCTGAAACGCAGCGACACGGACTTGTGTGTACACGGTAGACTCCGTGAGGAGGGCTGTCTAGATTCACGCAGGAGGTCTATTAGTGATCTGGCGATCGGCGTTGGCTATCAGTTAGCATCAGAGCGCTGTTTCAACATGAGCCATCGCTATGAATCCTGTCCTCAGTCAACTTGGGGTTGAGATGTCTCGCCTATCGGGAGTGCGGGCGATCATGAAAGACATTATCGAGACGCTGAGGGCAGGCGGAGATCGAGCGTTTATTAATTTAAGTGCCGGAAACCCGGTTATCTTGCCAGAAGTCGAACAACTCTGGCGCGACTGCACTGCCGATCTGCTGGCGAGTTCTGATTATGGAGATGTCGTCTGCCGATATGGGGCAAGTCAGGGATATCAACCGCTGATTGATGCAGTCGTTAAAGATTTTAACCAGCGCTATGGGTTAAGCCTGACCGAGCGAAATATCTTGATTACTCCGGGTAGTCAAAGTCTCTATTTCTATGCTGCCAATGCGTTTGGGGGATATGCAACCAGTGAAGAACTTCGGCAGATTGTGTTGCCTCTTAGCCCAGACTATACGGGTTATGGCGGAGTGACGCTGACTCCAGAAGCTTTGGTTGCCTATAAACCAGAGTTAGAGATTGACCCATCGGCTCATCGCTTTAAATATCGTCCTGATTTCACTCAGCTACAGATTACTGAAAACACGGGCTGCGTGATCTTTTCACGTCCTTGCAACCCGACTGGAAATGTTTTGAGTGATGACGAAGTGAGTAAAATTACAACACTGGCGGCAGTTCACGATGTGCCTGTGTTAATTGATTCTGCCTATGCACCTCCGTTTCCGGCACTCAATTTTACGGAGATGACTCCTCAGTTTGGGGGCAACGTGCTGCACTGCATGAGTCTGTCAAAAGCCGGATTGCCTGGAGAACGGATCGGCATTGCGATCGGAGATGAGTCGCTCGTTCACGTTCTCGAATGTTTTCAAACAAATATGTGCATTCACTCGCCCCGATATGGACAAGCGATCGCGGCTCGTGCGATCGCGTCGGGTCGATTGGCAGAGATTTCTGAAACGGTGATTCGTCCGTTTTATCAAGCAAAAATCGCGATTGTGGAGGCGACGCTCGATCGGGCTATGCCGCAAGAACTCCCCTGGTTTCTGCATCGGGGCGAAGGTGCCATCTTTGCATGGCTGTGGCTGCAAGATTTGCCGATCACCGACTGGGAGTTTTATCAAAAGCTTAAAGATGTCGGCGTAATTGTAGTTCCGGGCGGCACCTTTTTCCCAGGGCTGCGAGAAGAGTGGACGCACAAACACCAGTGTCTGCGGATTAGTTTGACGGGCAGCGATCGCGATCTTGAAACCGCGATGCAGCGATTGGCAGACGTTGCAGAAGAGGTCTACCGATCTCGCTGACGATCGCTCTCACACCAGGGCTTATAGTAAATAGACCGCTTACAGACATTCCGAAACGCCCTGTCCGTCACTATGTATCTCAAGACGCTGCACCTCCGCAACTTTCGCAACTACCCCGATCAAAAAGTGGAGTTTTCGGCAGCCAAAACGATTTTGGTCGGCAACAACGCTCAGGGCAAGTCAAACTTGCTCGAAGCAGTCGAGTTGATGTCGTCATTGAAATCTCACCGCACCCCTCGCGATCGTGACTTGATTCTCGACGGAGAAGCGATCGCCCAAATTACGGGGCATTTGCGAAAAGAGATGGGCGAAGTCGATTTATCGATGACGCTTCGCCAAAATGGTCGTCGCAGCGTCGGCTTAAACGGGCTAAATCTGCGCCGTCAGCTAGACTTTCTCGGCACACTCAACATGGTGCAATTCTCTAGCCTCGACTTAGATCTAGTGCGCGGCGGACCTGAACAGCGTCGTCATTGGCTCGATTCTCTGCTGGTGCAGCTTGAGCCGATTTACGCTTACGTGCTTCAGCAATACAATCAAATTCTTCGTCAGCGTAATGCACTTTTAAAAGGCGTTCAAAAATCAGATTTGAGTCGTCAAAATCTGTTCAGCAGTCCAGAATCCATGAGTGAATCTGAGTCGTCAAGCCCATCAGAACTGGCGCTGTGGGATGCCCAACTCGCGATCGCGGGATCTCGTGTAATTCGTCGTCGTGCCAGAGTGTTGCAGCGTCTCGTCCCCTTTGCTCAATCGTGGCACCAGGCGATTAGCGGCAGCACCGAAACATTAGAAATCCGCTATGCGCCGAATGTAGAACTTGTGGACGACAATCCTGAAGCGTTGCAGAAAGCGTTTTTGGACAAGATTCAGCAACGGGCGATCGTCGAGCGACATCAAGGAACCACGATCGTCGGACCGCATCGCGATGAAGTCGAATTCACCATCAACAATACGCCTGCTCGTCAATATGGCTCTCAGGGACAGCAGCGCACATTAGTCCTTGCTCTCAAACTTGCCGAACTCAAACTGATTGAAGAGGTCATTGGTGAATCCCCTCTATTGCTTTTAGACGATGTGTTAGCAGAACTCGATCTGAGTCGGCAAAATCAACTGTTGGATGCCATTCAAGATCGCTTTCAAACATTGATTACGACGACTCACTTAGGCTCTTTTGATGCTCAATGGATTAACTCGTCACAAATTCTAGAAGTCAAAGCCGGACAGCTAGTAAGAATGGTTTAAGACTCGCAATAATGTTCCAGTCAACATACTGGAGATCACTAGGGCGAAATGCGGCGTACCGTCCCTTTTTATCAATGCGGTTGATGATGAATGCCAGGAACGAGACTTGAACTCGTGACACGAGGATTTTCAGTCCTCTGCTCTACCAACTGAGCTATCCCGGCAGAATTAGCTGCGTTTAGCGCCTAACTAAAGTAGCAAAAACAAACGCAGTTTGCAAGTAGTTTGAAAAAGCCGTCGTAAAGTAACCCAGACTTCGGGAGGCTTCTTTGATTAAAGCTGAAGCAAGCATCATTGATAACTCTGTTAATTTAATCATCTAACTGGAGATGGATCAGTCAAAATAGAGAGGTGCCATTTACACTGGTTACAGATCACCGCTAGATTTTGGAGCTACTTTAGCTAAAACGCTTATGCGCCGACGTTCTACCCCCTGGATTCATCGCTGGTCACGCCCGCTCATTGGGTCGATCGCCATCCTGGGAGCCATTAATACAGGCTATCTCACGATCAGCAAATTTTTAGACAGCAGCCCGGTTTGCACAAGCAACTGTGAATCGGTGCTCAATAGTCCTTACGCCAAAGTTCTAGGACTGCCACTGTCACTGTTTGGGTTTTTAGCTTACGTGAGCATGGCGACGTTTGCACTAGCTCCGTTGGCAGTGAACGCTGAAGAGAAGCGATCGCTGAGAACCAGTTTAGAAAATTCAACCTGGCTGCTGTTGTTTGCTGGCTCAACTGCCATGCTGCTGTTTAGCGGCTATTTGATGTATGTCTTGGCGTTTGACATTAAGGTGGTTTGCTACTATTGCATTGCATCTGCCACGTTTGCCACTGCGATGTTTGTTTTGACGCTGATCGGTCGCACTTGGGATGATGTGGGGCAACTCTTCTTTACAGGGGTTGTGGTGGCGGCGGTGACGCTGGTTGGCACTCTGGGCATCTACGCACCGATCAATTCTGCCAATGCCGATGCTGGGGCTACTTATAGTCTGGGTCCGGCATCGGGTCAAGCTTATTTCACGATTACCGATACGTCTGGACCTGCTGAGATCGAGCTTGCCCGTCATCTCAAAAATATCGGGGCGAAGATGTATAGTGCTTACTGGTGCCCTCACTGCTACGAGCAGAAGAAGGTGTTTGGAGTGCAAGCCTTAAAGGACGTTCCTTCGGTTGAATGTGCGCCTGAAGGTAAGAATCCGCAAACGGCTTTGTGTCAGGATGTCGCGGCTAAGGTTGAAAAAGAGCTAGGTCAGAAGTTTGGCTTTCCAACCTGGGAGGTCAACGGCAAGTTTTATTCAGGTCAAAAGCCGTTAGATGAGCTGGCAAAAATCTCTGGATATCAAGGTCCGACGAATTTCAAGAATAGCTTCTCACAATAATCTAATTAGGCAGTCTCCTCAGATCCCCGGCTTCTTCGAGAAGTCGGGGATTTTTGCTCTTGGGGAGTTGCAGTCTGCTGGAGTGTGCAGCGATCGGGTGGGTTTCGGCTCCGCTCAACTTACTCGATCGGACATCTTGTCTTCACGCAGGTCCCTTTTTTCAATCGACTCTTTCTAACTGCCACAAAATTTGATTGCCTTCTCTTCGCACTCGTGAGACGACCCAGTTGCGCCACACCCAATTATCACCGCGACTGGTGACAGCACTGGCGTTGACATCCATCAGGTCGGCGAGTTCAGAACTGGTGATTAAATAAGTTTTGCTGGCAATCTCATCGGCTATTTGCAGCGTTTCTACCAGGTTTCGCAGACTTTCGACGCGACCTTCGCGAGGCAACTCGTCTAAATCAACGGGCGTAGGCAGCAGTGCATCCGTCATGGCAACCTCAATCTCGTAGGTTTGGTCAGTAACTATTTTTAATGAGGGAATTTTGCCGAGAGAAAAGGCGCGCGCGATCGTGTCACAGCGTTCGTTGCCGATGTCCCCGGTGTGCCCTCGCACATAGCGCCACTCGACCTGGTTTGAGTTGAGTTGGTCGAGAATCTCCCACAAGTCTTGGTTGAGAACAGGTTTGCCCGTCGAGGTTTTCCAGCCTTTTTGCTTCCAGCCTTTGATCCATTTGGTGATGCCGTTTTTGACATATTCGCTGTCAGTATAGAGGGCAACCGAACCTTTCTGATTTGATTCTTGCAGAAACTTGAGTGCATCGATCGCTGCCTGCATTTCCATCCGGTTATTGGTGGTTTGTGGGTCGGCTCCTCCGATTTCGTGCACAGACCCGTTGACAAAATAAACGACGGTACCCCACCCACCCGGACCGGGATTGCCAGAGCACGCGCCATCGGTGTAGATTTTTTCGATCGCTTGAGAACCCATAACTCGCCATTAAAACACCCAATTAGATTACTGCATTCGTCGCTTTGATTGATCGCAGGGAGCGATCGCTGCTGATTTGAATCGCGATCGTGGCATCGAGTTCAAAATAGATCTCTAAAAAGCACAAAAGACTGTGATACCTGCATCTTGACCTACTGACTAAAGAGAGATTCTCTACCTACCAATAGGGTAGGTAGAGAATAACTTCTGATGAGAGAACCTCTGTCTAGGGAGCGATATAACTGATGTGTTAGATGAAGTAAAACGTAGAGTGACCATTAATGGAAGTTGTATTCTATGAAACTGAACTATTTTGCGGAACTGCTTTCTACGGCTGGACGTTGGCTTGCGACTGCTCTACTTTTTGTATCTGCGATCGCTGGGCATGGGGCGTTTTTCTCAGCCCCTTCAGCAATGGCAGCTCCGACTTTAATTGCAGCAGACGCAGGCGACCAAGTTAAAGACAAGACTCGCGAAGGTGCTGGGCGCGCCAAAGGCTTTATCCGAGATACGGCAGATAAAGTTGAGCAAACTGCAAACAAAAATGCCGATCGTGTTGAGAAAGCAACGAGTGGCAAAGGCAGTTTTGTTGAGAGTAAAGCTAAGAGAGATGCTGCTCGAATTCGTAAAAGAGCCGAGGAAGATGCGTCACGAACTCAGAAAGCCGTAGATAAAACAAAGAACGCGGTTGAAAGCACCGTTGATAAAGTCAAAGATGCCTTGAACTAAAGAACAGCGTCTTGCCAGAAGTCTGTAGGAACACTACATTTAATGTTCCTACAGACTATCAAAGTGGAATTAATAGACTGATAAAGGGAACCTCTACAAGCCAAAAGCACGGGATTGCTGACAAGCAACCTTCGTTGAAGAATTTAGGCAGTAGATGTTAAACTCTTCGCTTCAACAATTGACATCAAACGTATCAGAGAGCCAAAGAAATTGAGATTCATTTTTGCATTTTAGCTTCCGCTTAAAATCGGGAGTCGAACTGCAAAGGTACTGCCTTTGCTGAGTTCGCTTTTAAGGGTAATCTCACCTTGATGCACTTGGGCGATCGCACTCGCAATTGCCAATCCTAATCCAGAGCCTCCTGTTTGACGAGAGCGATCGCGGTTGACTCGGTAGAAGCGATTAAAAAGGTGCGGTTGATCTTCAGGAGCAATCCCAATTCCTGTATCTTGAACTTGAACTAAAGCGTGGTGGTCATCGCGATTCAGCAGTACCTTGATTTCTCCTCTAGATGTGTATTGAATGGCGTTGTTGATTAAATTAGCAATTAGTCGATAAAGCTGCTCTTCGTCGCCTAAGACGTATAAAGGGTAATACCCTTGAGTGTGAGCCGTTAACTGCAAATTGGCAGCGATCGCTAATGCTGTGAATTCTTCTACTAAGTCATTCACGATATCATTGAGACAACAAGATTGACGGTTCAGAGTTAATACGTTTAAATCCATGCGCGATAATAGCAGCAAATCTTGCACCAGTTGAGAGAGGCGATGATTTTGACGATCGATTGTTTGCAGAGTGCCACGAGCGTCTGTCACGGTCAAATTATCTGCGTCTAACGTGGATTCAACGGTCGCTCTGATCGCGGCTAAAGGAGTTCTCAATTCATGAGCCGCGTCTGCCGTAAATTGCTGAATTTGATGATAAGACTGATAGACCGGGCGCATTGCCAACCCTGCTAGCCACCAACTTGCCACACTCACCAAGAGCATTGCTACAGGTAGCCCGACCAACAGCACAATTTTTGTATTGCTGAGACGAGCGTCAAAGTCTCGCAGCGATCGCCCAATCTGCATATAGCCCCAGGGTTGATTACGATCGGTCTTAAGCAATAAAGAAACTTGATGGTAGCGATTTCCTGCACTATCTTGTAAAGTTTGCCAAGGCTCTTTTTGAGCGGGTGGCGGAACCTCTTCAGGCTGCTGTCCTAGTGTCGCAATCATTCGCCCAGATAGATCTAAAAAGCGCAGATAGTAACCGTCTTGTTGAACGGCACCTAGAATGTGTCGCTTTGTGGGGGCTGTGGGTTGAGTGGGGCAGGTTGTGTCAGCGAGACAAAGACTGGGTAGTAGTTGTTCAGCGCTCGACTCGATCTGCCCAGGCTGTTTGAGCTTGGGTTCCAATCCATCATGCAGAGTTCCTGCAACCGATTCGAGTTCTTGGTCTAGGGCTTGCCAATCTGCATGAGCCATCCAGTGATAGACACATAGCCCAGATAGACTCAGAATAATGCCCATCACCCCAGCATATAAGCCTGCCAAGCGCCAACGTGTGAGGAAAAAGAGCCGATTTTGATTCATGCATGAGCGTTGAGACGGTAGCCCAACCCATAGACGGTTTCTAATAGCCCCTCACAGCCATACTCAGCGAGTTTTCGGCGCAGCAGTCGCATCTGAGCCGCCACCACGTTACTGGCTGGCTCTGCATGAATTTCCCACAGGTGATTCATGATTTGTTCGCGACTCAAAATTTGATTGGGATGCTGCATAAACTGCTCTAGGAGTTGAAACTCTTTAGCCGTTAATGCAATAACTTGGTGACTCATACCAATCTCCACCCGATCGTCTCCGGGTATCTGCACAGAAACTGTTGAGGTATTGTAGTCTAGAACCAAGTTACCAACCTGAAGTTGCTGCGGTTGAAGCGGTTGCGCCCTTCGTTGTAATGCTCGCATCCGCGCCAGTAGTTCTGGCATCCCAAACGGTTTGACTAAATAATCATCTGCCCCAGCATCTAGCCCCGCTACTTTGTCTTCTATTCGGTCTTTGGCAGTCAGCATTAAAACAGGTAAGGGACTGTTTCGATCGCGGAGGCGTTTGCACAATTCCAAGCCCGACAATCCTGGCAGCATCCAGTCAAAAATCGCGATTCGATACTGCGTCCACTGATTTTCTAGATAGTCCCACGCGTCTGTTCCATCTTGCACCCAGTCTACGATATACTTCTCTCGATTTAGAACGCGCTGGATGGCTGCTCCCAAGTCTGGCTCGTCTTCGACTAACAAAATCCGCATGGAAAGTTGTCCTACCTGTCTTAAGCGCTGTCTACTTACTTATAGGTTTGAATTCGAGCAGTGCCCAGTTGAATTGCTTGATTTGAGTTAATCCCAATGCCTTCAACAGGGAAAAGCCAAGTGCGTCCCAACAGGTCTGAAGTTCTGACCTCTTTTAGGTCAATTTCTAGTGTAGTTCCCGATGAGACAGGTTGAGTGAACGCGATCGTCACTCGCTTGCCATCAAAAGAGCTAGTGGTGCTGACGAGATGCCCTGCCCGATCGGTGACTTCGACGCGGTTACTAAACCGGATTCTTCCAGGCGCATCATCGGGCACCAAAATCGACAACTGGGAGAGCGGGTTTCCTTCAACCCACAGCCCCACATGATAAGTGGCATTGGTCACCTTGACCCTATTGGGATAGGCAGCACTATGCACCAGCGAAGAAGCTTTGGCAACCGGGGTTAGAGCTGCAAATCCAGCTATCGTCGCAGCGTATAGTAAATGGCGTTTCATTAGTGTTCTTCTCATAGAGGAACGATCGAGTTCCCTATGCATACCTTGACAGCCAATAATGAAATTAGGATGAAAAATCGCTTAAGTCTAATACTGAAGCATTGTATGTGAAAGCTCTCACACATCAGAATGCAGAGCATAATCACAATAGAAACCTGAAATATCTACAATATTCAAGCAGTGTCTGAAAAATGAATGCCTTCCAGTCGTAGAGAGATTGGAAGACAAAAGAAGTGGCTATCCTACACGAACGTGGGTCTAATTACTTTGTGAAATTAAACCGACCGTTGACTTTTTCTCCACTGATATCGCTTAGAATCGCAACCTTGTACTCTCCGGTAGTCGTTCCAGGCATTAGAACTGTATAGTGTTTGTCTGCTGGATCGTACTTCATGTCCAAAGATTTCTGAGTTCCGTCGGGTGATTGTACTTGCGCTGTCACTTTTGCAGTGGAAACGGCTTCGTGATTGTCGCCTTTTTGCAAGTAGAAATCTAAGTGAGTACCCTCAGCTTCTTTCTCTGGAACAAACTCCAAATGATAAGCACCAGATTCGATCACTTGACCGCCTTTACTGGCTTCAGAAGGCTTTTCGGGTAACGCGGACTTAGATTCATTGGCAGGTGCCGAAGCGACAGGACTCGCAGGACTACTTCCTGAATTTGCGGTCTGATTGCCGCTAGTGCAAGCCCCTAAGAAAAGAAGCCCTGAGCTTATAAAGATAATTGAGAAGGATTTCATCGGTTAACTCCTGAATCAAAAACGGACACAGATGAACAATGGGTTATTTACATCGAGTTAGCGCCTGCTGCAATCTCAATTTGAGATGATGACGCTCTCTTAGGAACGAGTTGTTTCCCAAACTGCGAGTATAAAGCGGGAAGGACTAACAGCGTTAAAGCGGTCGAGGTGACTAATCCTCCCAATACTACGACAGCTAGTGGCTGAAGAATTTCCTTTCCCGCACCGCTTCCGATCGTCAGAGGAACCATGCCGAGTGCAGAGGAGAGCGCCGTCATCAAGATGGCAACCAGTCGCTCCATCGACCCCTCAACCAACACTTTCTTTAAAGGAATTCCCTCTGCTAACTTACGATTGTAGTTATCGACTAACAGCAACCCATTGCGAGTGGCAACGCCAAACAGGGTAATGAATCCAACTATTGACGCAACCGAAATAATTCCTCCACCTAATGCAACTGAGAACACGCCACCGACCATCGCTAACGGTAAGTTAACCATAATCATGATTGTGGCAGGAATGGATTTAACGGCGAAGTAGATCAAAATCGTGATTGCAACAAAGGCAAGAATACCGGATAACAGTAACGTTTGGGTTGCTCGTTCTTGAGATTCAAACTGACCGCCGTATTGAATATAATATCCAGCCGGAAGTTGGACTTGTTGTTTAATCTGCGATCGGATGTCTCGAATCACCGATCCCAAATCTCGCCCGTTTACATTGGCAGATACGACGATCAGGCGAGACACATTCTCTCGGTTGATCGTGTTGGGTCCAGTGCCATAGTCGATTTTAGCAACTTGGGCTAAAGGAATTTTTTGACCTGTGGGCGTGTCAATGAGCAAATTCCGAATAGTGTCTAGATTTTGACGGGCACTTTCCGTTAACCACACTACTAAGTCAAAAACTTGCTGTTGTTCTAAAACTTGAGACACCGTGCGTCCATTCAGCGCGGTTTCGATCGTTTCTGCAATATCACCCACCGTTAACCCATATCGCGCCGCTGCATCGCGATCGAACTGAATTTGCACCTGTTTGATCGGCACTTGAGGTTCGAGTTGAAGATCGACTACGCCGTTAATATTGCCCATCGCCGTCTGGACTTGCTGCCCGATCGTGCGAAGTTGATCTAAATCGGAACCAAAAATTTTGACGGCGATCGCGCTTCTGACTCCCGATAAGACTTCATCAAGTCGGTGAGAAATGAATCCGCCAATGTTGGCAGCCACCCCCGGAACTTTAGCGAACTCTTGCCGCAAGGTTTCAATGCTTTTTTCTCGATCTTTGCTGCCTGATTCACTGAGTTCAACATCCATCTCAGCGAAGTTGACTCCACCTACATCGCTATCGCCGGGGGCACGTCCCGATCGCAGTTGCAGAAACTCAAACCGCTTGTCACTTTTAAGCGCGTCTTGAATCGCAAAATCAGCTTGATTGGTTGTTTGCAGAGAAGTACCTGGATAGAGGCTGGTTGCCACGACTAGCGATCGCTCCTGAAATTCTGGTAGAAACACTTGTCCCAAAGATGGAAGCACGACCATTGAAGCAACGAAACTAGCAAGGGCTAACGCTAATATCAATTTCGGGCGACGAATCGAGAGCATTAACGCTGGACGATACGCTTGATGAGATTTTTTTGCAAGCCAAGTTTCATCTTCGGGTAAATGCCGATTGACTAACAACAATGCACAGAGTGCAGGTGTCAGCGTCAATGCTACAACGGTTGACGCAACGATTGATAATAAATAAGAAACTCCCATTGGTGTGAAGATGCGACCTTCAACACCAGAAAGCGCGAAAATCGGCGCGAATACAACCGCAATAATCACCGTTGAGAATAAGACGCTGACTCGTACTTCAACTGAGCCGTTAAACACAACTTGTAACGGTGGGATGGGATTACCAGCAAGCTGATTTTCTCGCAAGCGACGATAGACGTTTTCCATATCGACGATCGCATCATCGACAACAGACCCGATCGCGACTGCTAGACCTCCCAATGTCATTGTATTGATGCCTTGTCCTGTCCAATTCAAAACCATCATGCCCATGAGCAATGACAACGGCAGGGCTGAGAGGCTAATAACTACTGTGCGCCAGTTCATCAAAAACAGAATCAGGACAATAGAAACAATAATGATGCCATCCCGAAGCGCTTCTTCTACGTTCTTAATTGAAGCTTCAATAAAGGTTTCTTGGCGAAACGTTGTGGTAACTTTGACATCTTTGGGCAACCCGGCTTTAATTTCCTCCATTGACGCTTCTACGGCTCTCGTCACGGTTGGAGTATCTGCCGCAGGCTGTTTGTTGACGATCACTACGATCGCTTTTTGACCATTCAAACTTGCGTCCCCGCGCTTCAGGGCGGCTCCAATTTTTACATCAGCGACTTGACCGAGTAGCACAGGAGTTCCATTACGGGCGGTGATTGCGGATCGCTGAAGTTGCTCGATCGATTCAATGCGTCCCACGCCTCGAATCAATAGTTCTTGATCTGAGTTGGTTAGAAATCCGCCTGGTGCATTGACATTTGCTTTGCGAGTCGCTCCAGTCACTTGCTCTAAAGACACATTAAAGGCTTTGAGTTTATCGGGATCAACCAGCACTTGATACTGTCGTTCGTCTCCACCAAATATGACAATTTGTGTCACGCCGGGAACTGCTAACAATCGGTTTTTAACCTGCCAATCGACAATCCGCCGGACTTCCATCAGCGGTGTAGTGTCCGAGGTGAACGCATATTTAACTGTGGCTCCTAGAGGAGAGCTAACGGGAGAAATTTGAGGCGGTTCGACTCCTTGAGGAAGCTGGCTTTGCGCTTGTTGAAGGCGTTCTGTGACTAACTGACGGGCACGATAAATTTCTGTATCCCACCCAAACGTGATCTTCACAACCGAGATGCCCACGGCAGAGGCAGAACGGACATTTTCAACTCCGGGTGTCCCGTTGATGGCGCTCTCGATCGGGCGTGTCACCAGTGATTCGACTTCTTCGGGCGCGAGTCCGGGCGCTTCGGTCTGGATCTCGACCTGAGGCGGCGCAAAGGCAGGAAACACATCGAGGGGCATTTGAGTGAGAACTCGGATTCCCCAAAGGCTAATGATGATCGAGGCAAGCACGACGAGCCAGCGTTGCGCGATCGACCATCTGACAATTGAATTCAACATACTTTCGCCCTACCACTCACAACATTCTCAGACCGACGATCCTGACCTTTTTAGTTGGACTGATGCGGGTCTACTGGTTTTTCAACAACTTCGGCAGAACGGTTTGAAGGGGGCGATTGAGCATGGTTTAAATAAATTTCAGTGTCATAGTTATTGGGTACGGAATGAGAATGGTTGGTTGTCGCAGATTGCAATCGGTTTCGACGACCTGCCCAAACCATTCCTGCTCCAAACATCCCCGCCGCGATCGCGCCTCCCAAAGGCAGCATTGTCCACCAAGGTAACGAAAAGCCTGCCTGCTTGGAATTCGCTTGAGGTGCTTCCGCAGCAGAACTTTCAGTCTCAGCCTTTGCCCCACCTCCGCGCAAGGATTGGGCATAGAGTTGGCTGGCTCGTTGGGTGACGACCCGATCGCCATCAAATACCCCCGTTTTGATCTCAACAGATTCGCCAGAACGTTGACCCAACGTGACTTCAGTCGGTTGAAAGGCGTTACCGTTTTGCACAAAAACAACATTCTTTTTGTCATTGGTTTCTACAATCGCAGAAGCAGGAATGGCTAATACTGCAACGGGTGTTCGATCGGTCAATACTTCTAACTCAGAGAACATTCCTGGCTTCAGTGCACCATCTGAGTTCTCAATTTCAGCTTTCACCGGGACAACGCGACTTTCTCCTTGAACGGTTGCTCCGAT